>JAYUJY010000083.1:0-85019 GCA_043764895.1 Synechococcales cyanobacterium
AAGTTTGACAATGCCTTAAAAGCAGCGTTGCGGGAAGATCCAGACTGCATTTTGATTGGAGAAATGCGGGATAAAGAGACCGTGAATACGGCTATTAAAGCGGCTCAAACGGGTCACTTGGTGATGGGAACGCTGCACACCAATAGCGCGGTCAAAACTATTGAGCGGGTATTGGGATTGTATCAGCCTGAAGAACAACCTGCGATGCGAGTGGCGTTGGCGGAGTCGTTGGTGTGCATTATTGCGCAGGGTCTCTGTCGGACCACGGATGGCAAGCGGGCGGCGTTTCATGACATTTTGCTGAACTCTGATGCGATTCGCGATTACATTCGTCGCGGTGAGTTGGATGAGGTGGAGGGTGTTATTTCGAGATGCGGATTTGATGGGATGTGTACGATGAATCAGTCGTTGTACAAGCTCTACGAAGAAGGCCGCATTACGGAAGAAGTGGCCCTAGAGATGGCACCGAAGCAGAATGAAATGGCACAGATGTTGCGCGGTCGAGTGTAATAGGGACCTACGGGGTCAGTGCGATCGACTGGATTTTGCCCATCCGATCGCACTAGCTATTACCAACACGGGCATTATCCAACTGCCAAATTTTGTATAGAGGGTTGTGGATTGAATTTTAAATACTTCAGTCATTAGGGTTTCGTACTGTTGAGGGTTTGATCGGGATGCAACAACACCATGGGGAGTAATTAGACCTGAGTATCCGGTGTTCGTCACCCGTGCTAGATAGCGAGAATTTTCAATGGCCCGCATGACATCGTGGGCTTCGTGTTGGGCCATGAGGACGGTGCTGTAGGGATCAAGGTTGGACGTGGTGATGATGAGTTCGCTACCTGCTTTGATTTGGGTTCGGAAGATTTCGGGGAACGCAGACTCGTAGCAAATACCGATCGCAACTTGGCCCAATGGCGTCATGAACCGTTGACGATCGTCTCCAGGAATCAGAAAATCTTTAATCGGGGAAAGACGGGTGATGAATTTTCCAAGGACGTTTTCAAAGGGCAGGGCTTCACCTAGCGGAACGACTTTGATTTTGTCGTATTGACTCGTGATGTGAGCATCGGCATCCACCATGAGAAATGCTTGAGTCGTCCGATCGCCGCGAGACCCGAAACTCCCGAGAGCGATCGGAGTCTTAAGATCTCGAATGGTCTCGGCTAAGGGATTTTGGGCATCAGTTCCCCAATCAAAGGGCATCGCGCCTTCGGGTAAAATAATAAGCTGTGCGCCCTGCCTAGAAAGGGTTTCGTAGCCTGAAATATAGTGGCTTAATCCTTGCCGAATTCCGCTGGGCGATAGCTTGATGCGCGTCGGGATATTGCCTTGTACAATCCCGATCGAAATCGGTTTGGCATCACTAGCGAGACTCGTCGGAATCAACCAAAGCAATCCACCGAGAAGATGGGAACTCGTAAAAATAACGATCGCTGGAAGAAATGGTTTAAACCCATAACCCGATCGGAGTCCCTCTGCAAGCGCGAGATTAACCGCAACGATCGCCGATGAAATCAGGACATTGCCAGAGATCTGCCCCAAATGCAGCACAGTCAGGTTTCCAGGGCTTTGGGTATAGGCCAGCGTCGTCCAGTCCAAACTCGTGTGCGATCGGGCGGTTTCAACAGCACACCACAAGGTCGTCGCACTCAAGATTCGCAGCCAGGAGGGTCCGGGTTGCCGGATGATCCAACTTGCACCCCACGCCCACAGCCCTACATTCAACGCACCCCATACGGCGATCAAAATCCAAATCACGGCCACTATTGCAACACTATTCCAAAACGGAATCCCCATCCACGTCAGCGGATGCAATCCCGTAATCCAAAACATGGAAAGGCCATTATAAATTGCGCCCCAGATCATGCCTTGAAGAACGGGCGATCGGGGATCATTCGTCAACCTGAACCAGAGCGGCACCAGTCCCACCCAGGCAAATCCCCAGAGATTCAGGGGCGCGGGAGCAAGGGCGGTGAGGAGTGCTCCGATGGGAATGGAGAATGGGGAATGGAGAAGTGAGAATTGGAGGCTTTTCCTCATGGGGATAGGCGTTTTTCCAGGCGGTGGAGACCGCCTGCATCGGTCATGGTGCTGAAGCGTTGGCTGGTTTTGCTACAGGTGACTTGGTAACCGAGATGGGTGAGCCAGGATTGGGCGAGGGGATTGGTGTAGGCGAGATCGAGGCAAATAGCGGTGCAGCCGAGGTCTCGGGCAATGAGTTCAGTATCTTGAAGGAGAGCGGTGCCCAAGCCTTTGTGGCGGTACTCGTCGGCGATACAGAGGCTCAAGACAAAGTATTGATTGACTTCGACGGCCTGTTTTATTCGGCTGAGATCGGTGAGGTTAACTAAGATTCGGGGGACGCGGTGAAGCGGAACAATAGTGGCCATGACGCTTTGAATCTTTTCTTCGGCATGGTGTTTGACTGCGCCGGAGTAGCCCATGATGATGCCTGCGGGCTGATGATCGACTTCAAGGATTTGGGCGTACTCGTAGCTGAAGGCATGATTGGGCTTGGCGAAGGCTTGACGCAGGATTTCTTTGGCCCGGTCTGGGGTGACGGCAAAAACATAGCTAAAAACCCCTGGCCCTGATGAAAACATCAAGTCTGCACCCCAGAAGATGTCAGACGCTTCGGCAGGGCGGATAGAAATACGATCGATCGGAAATTGCAACGTCATGATAGCCATCGTAGCGTGACAGGAAAACTAGGCGAACCCCTGCTCTAACCGTACCATGACCGAAGAAGCACAAGACTGAATCTATCCCTAAATCTGCGCATCCGATCGACACAATTCCGCTCAGGACGCTAGGATAGAGAGGTACTCAACTGTGGGCATCAACGTGGGAAAAGAGAAGAAAAGCACTAAAGAAGTTAAAAAACCTAAGGCTCAGGGAGAAGATGGGGGCAAGAAGAAAAAGAAAGAGCCTCGGAAGTATGATTAATTAGCTAGTAAATCCTTGAACAGATGTAAACAGCACTGTCCTGTTTGAAATCTTGCGTTCTTTTAGTCCGATCGATGGGTCAAACAAGCTGTTTACTATCCCGACCCTCGATCGGTCGATCGTGTCATCATTGACTTATTTAAATTTTTATCAGTTCAACAAACAGACAATCACGATCTCCCTGTAAATCTATAAAAAGGTAGAGAATTCTCAAGCCTGAATTTTGATAGCATTGTGAGACTTAAGAGCAAGTGTTCGATAGAAATCACCGTGTTAGTTTAGCCTTAGTCCTATCCTTCAGACCATTCCCATCAGGAAGAAGGGATTATGACTTTTGTTCCCTAGCGTCAGGTTAGGGACCATTCAAGTTTTCCAGTCTCTATAAAAATTACCAAAAAATTTATGAAACTTTCGACTCAGCGCTTTGAATCAGATTTTCGGCGACAGGTTGTTACGATCGCTGCAATTGTTATAAGCATTGTGATCAACACGGTCTCTAATATCTTTCCACTGAATGGCGTCAGTGTTGGAGAGCTGTCTAATACGTTGTTTGCGAATGTTCAGATTATTCCAGCGAACTATGCTTTTGCGATTTGGGGGCTGGTGTATATCGGTCTGATTACTTTTGGGATTGCTCAGTTGCAACCGAAGCAACGCCAGAACCCAAGTTTACAGCAAGGAGGCTATCGACTAGCGATCGCGTGTTTGGCCCAGTGCCTTTGGATTTATCTTTTTCTGGCTCGCCTTTTTCCATTATCGACCCTTGCAATGTTAGGAATATTAGTGCCCCTAATCGGGCTTTATCAATGTCTTCACACGGGTCAGCGTCGGGTTTCTCAACAAGAACGATGGTTGATTCATCTTCCGATTAGTGTTTATTTGGGTTGGATTACTGTTGCGACGGTGGTGAATGTTGCGATCGCGCTTTACAGCATGAATTGGGGAGGCTGGGGCATTTCGTCTGAGGTGTGGACTGTTTTTGTGATGATCATTAGTGCGGCGATTGCGGCGATCGTCAATGTTCAACGCGGTGATATGGCGTATCTCTTGGTTATTGTTTGGGCCTTAGTGGGGATCACGATTCGCCAAATGAGTACGCCTTTGATTGCGGTGACGGGCGGATTGCTGGCGATCGCCCTAGTGTGTCTGAGTGTTGTCACTCGCTTCAAAACACTCCGCACCAATGGCTACTAAGTGCCCATTCTGCGACAAGTCGATCGCGACGTTTACATAGCCAGAGTCCGATCGGTGACCTTTGGTCGTTGGCGAAGCCTCTCTTTAGAGAATCGAAGATCATCGTTACACCCGCGACATCACAGCATTCAGCAAATCGGTTTATTTGATTTTAGTGGCTTCGATCGACGCTTCTAATCGAACGAAGAACTTTATTGGGCGGATTGTTATTCCAGAATTGAATTAATTTGCTGTTTAAGAATAGGCAGCTCTTGTTCGCTAATCTGCCAAATTAGTTGTAGATCTACTCGAAAGTATTCGTGAACTAATAGATTACGAAAGTCAACAATGTCTCGCCAGTTAATTTCTGAATATTGGTCATGAGTGTGGTAGTTCATCGATCGCGCGGCTTCGCCAGTAATTTGTAATTGTAGGAGTATCCAGCTCTGTATTAGTTCGTTGGCGAAGAATTCTCCTCTTCCTCGAATTGCATACTTTTCAATTTTGTTGATGGCTTCTTGGATGTCTCGCATTCTTTCTCGATCGTTTCTCATAATGTCATAGCCTCCTGCAAAATCTCGTTGCGAATTCTGGGTTTTAGTCCTTCAGGAGTTACGACATCAACTTTGACGTTGAGGAGGCTTTCGAGATCTCGAATTAGTCGGACTGGAAACCAAGGACTTATCTTGTTTAGCTCATAATCAACGAGTAGATCTAAATCGCTGTTTGGGTTGGCTTCTCCTTTCGCAACAGATCCGAATACTCGTACGTTAAAGGCTCCATGTTGGGCGGCGATCGTCTTAATTTCTTCTTTTATGGCTGGGGTCAAGTCGTCAAGAGTCATAATTTCACCTCAATGGATTGCCATCTAAATTTTAGTATTACATAAATAGCTTTTGGAGTGAGTCTTTTTACACTATTCAGATCAATCTTGGATTGATAGTGATCGCTACACCCGCGACATGACAGCATTCAGCAAATCGGTTTGTTTGATTTTAGTGGCTTCGTTGACGTAGTCGGTCGGAGAACTATCGTCTCTTCTAATCGATCGCAAAACTCCATCAGCCGATCGATTAGATGGTGTTTGATCGTTAGTATTCAACTCATGCTTTTGCTATCCATATAAACATCTCCCTTTCAATAGGATGTGATGTTCTAAAGATTGTGGAACTTGTGAAAATTTTTCGACTTCTTCGCGGGTTTTGACGAGGATATCTAAGGGATAAGGAATATCTCTGAGGCATCGATAGGCAAGGGTCGATCGCTTATTGGATGAGATGTTGCTACTAGACAAAATCACGAGCAAATCTAAATCACTGTCGGCGTTCGGTGTTCCCCAGACATGGGATCCAAATAAAAAGATGTTTTCTGGATTAAATTCTTTAACTAATCGATCGGTTATGTCGAGGATGACCCGATCGACTAATGAAGAGTTTATGCTTAGTGTTTCTGTAGTGGATGGCAGTTGTTGGACGATCATCCTTTGATCACCTTTTTGATAAGAGCTTTAAGCATTATAATCCATGAGACCCGATCGAAATCCCCAGAATTTCTAAACCTAATCGCTACACCCGCGACATAACAGCGTTCAGTAAATCAGTTTGTTTGATTTTAGTGGCTTCGATCGACGCTTCTAATCGATCGCAAAACTCCATCAGCCGATCGATTTTTGCGACAATCCGGTGTTGTTCTGCAAGAGGGGGAATCGGAATTGGAAGGCTTTTTAGTGTTGTTTGGTTAATTTTTGGCATAGTTCCAGATGTTCCAGATGCATGGGATCGAAGGAAATTACGGCACGGCTCAGAACTCATTACTAAGCAGAGAAAGTTTGCATCGATTTCTGAGGATACACGGATTTTCATCATTAAATCAGGATATATAAAGCAATTTGGTTCACCTCGATATATAGCTGAGACTCCAACATATTCCAAAGTATTGCCGCGCTGAACGAGAATATCTCCATCACGAAGCCAAAGATTTGAATTAGATGGAATATCATTAGCAATAAATTTTGAGTACTCTCCTTTAAATTTTCCAGAAGTTGTTGCACTGAGTGTTAGAGAACGAACTGGAGTTTCATAATCTACAGCTTGAGGAGAGAATCCATTAGTTGGACCAAATACCAGAATAGCGTTCAAGCACTGCCACTTCCAATGTGTAGGAATATCGTAATCTAAAGGCTGAGAAAGTTGAATATCGGTTGGACGTACTAGTTTGAGTTCCTTTCGTTCGGTCAGTATCCTCGTCAATAAATTATCAACAGGCTCATCGTTTGGATCTTGCGGGACCAGTTTTCCCATGACGGCGAGTTGAAGAATGACTTTGCGGAGTTCGGTGACGTTCTCTTTGACGGAGTAGAGTTCGCTGAAGTGTTGGGTGATGAAGCTCCAGGCGGTGCTGAAGGATCGATCGTCCTGGGCCGTGAGCAATCGATCGATCGCAGCCGTATGGACGGTGGTTCGCTTTTGATTGCGATCGGTCCTCAGCTTTTCCAGTTCATCACAACGGGCCATTAAGCGATCGATTTCTGCGACGATTCTATGTTGTTCTTCTAGTGGTGGAAGGGGAATAAGAAGTTGTCTAACTTTGTCAGCATTAAGGTTTTGTACAACAGCACCAGCCGCAGCAGCCATAAATGCTTTTCTAGCATGATTAGATAAAAACAAATTATAGATAAATAATTTATTAACCAATTTATCAGGAGTTCTTATTAATAACCATCCATCATGAATGCAGCCTTCAATATTCATAATGTACGGATATCCAAAACTCATAGAATTCGAGAGAATTAAATCTCCAGGGAATACCATCCTCGTTTTTTTCAACCCTTCAGGTATAATTCTTTCTCTCGTTTCATTGATATATATCTTTCCTCTATCAGAATCTCCGATTTTAATCCAATTCAATCCATTAGGATCATCTGTCATATACGATTGGATTGGTCGTGGAGAGCCACCTCTTGCAATGGCAGCGATATTGTCAAGACTACACCACACCCAGTTTTCAGGTATTTGAAATAAAGTAGGATCTGCTTCATTAATTAGGCTTGATTCTAATGATTTGAATTTACCATCTTTCACCAATCTATTTTTCTCAGCCTCGATCGCCTTCAAAAGTTCGCTAGCGGGTCGATCGGTTGGGTCTTGCGGCACTAACTTCCCCTGCATCGCAAGTGTCAAAATCAACTCCCTAAGTTTCTTAATTCCATCCGGTGCCGCAAACGCTGTATCAAAATGCTTTTCTAAAAGTGCAGCGGTTTCGTTATTCATGACAATCTCCAAACATCAGAGCAATATTAAAAATCTTCATGCTCAATGACGGCAACGATCGCCTTCGTCATTTCCTGTATATCTGAATCAGGCAATGTGCCGAGTTTTCGGACGAAACGGCGGGTGTCGAGGCTTCTGGATTGAAGGACATCAGCGGCAGATGGTTTGGTGAGTCCATTTTTGGGCGTGGGATCAAGACAGATATGCCACAAATCTGAGGCAAAAGATTGTTTCCAATCAGTGATGGGAACCACCAGTTTTAGCGGAAGCTTGCCGATGTAGTCAGAGCTAATGACGATCGCAGGACGAGTTTTCTGAATTTCTGCGCCAACGGTCGGGTCAAGATTGACAAGCCAAATTTCGCCGCGTTTAGGATTACTAGGCATGGATTTCTGCAATATCAAGGTTGAGCCATTCTTGCCATTCTGTATCTTGCTGATAGTACGGAAGAGCGGCTTCGGCTTGTTGTTCTAAAATCCGACGACGATCGGCGATCGGCAGCTTAAGAAAAGCGCTTCGATCGATCGGTTGTGGATCTACATTCGGAGTTTCGGTGATGATAATGACTTCTACCGTTTGTCCGATCGGAAAATCAGGCAGATCAATCTCCAGACGGTTTCCTGCTTGAATCGTGGTGGTGAGATAACAGGTTTGTTTCATGGCGATAGTTTAAGATTCAATCCCACTTATTGTACTCCAAACATCAAGCGGCTCTACGAAATTGACCATCACGGCCCACCACTCGATGACCCAAGGTCGCTCGTAGAGCATCGCCCGATCGCATCCATCAGTTCCCGCTTCAGCGCATCTTGCACAGACTTCATCTCTCGATCGATCGTCAGATACTCCACCATCAAATCATCCGGATCCCGATGATTGACCTCCACTTCATAAGGATTTTTACAATCCAAATTATAATTTCGCGCCGCAATCTCCTTCACCGAAACCTTCCACGCATACTCACTCTTTTTGCGTTTTCCCCACCACTTCTTCTCCCGCTCAAACTCCCCAATCGTCAACGGCTTCGATCGAGAATAGGACTTATACCCCACCGGATAAGGATGCTCAAAAAACCAAACATCTTTCGTCACCTCCCCCTTCTCAAAAAACAAAATATTGGTATTAATACTCGTGTATGGGCTAAACACACCTTTTGGAAGACGCACGATCGTATGCAAATTAAACGTCTCCAGCAACTCCCGCTTAAGCGTAGTCTTCACCCCTTCCCCAAATAGGAATCCATCCGGCAACACCACCGCCGATCGGCCACCCGGCTTAAGCAAATGCATAATCAACGCCATAAACAAATCCGCTGTTTCTCGGGTTTGATAGCGTTTTGGAAAATTGCTCTCAATGCCATCCTCCTCCACTCCACCAAACGGAGGATTTGTAATAATCACATCCACCCGATCCCTCGGACCATAACTAATCAAAGGACGACTTAACGTATTATCATGGCGAATATTGCTCGGTACATCAATCCCATGCAACATCACATTTGTCATCGCTAGCATATGCGGCAGCGGCTTCTTTTCGATTCCAGTAATATTGATTTCTAAAGTTTTTCGATCGTCCACCGTCTTAAGCTGCGGTTTCAAATACTCAATCACATTCGTCAAAAATCCTCCCGTCCCACAAGCCGGATCAAGAATCTTCTCCCCCAGCTTCGGATCAAGAACATCCACCATAAACTGCGTCACAGCACGCGGCGTATAGTACTCCCCCGCATTCCCCGCCGACTGCAAATCCGCCAAAATCTTCTCGTAAATATCATTAAAAAGGTGTCGATCGGTCGATGAATTAAAATCCACATTAGATTCAATACTATTAACCACCTGCCGCAGAAGCGTCCCCGATTTCATATAATTATAAGCATCCTCAAATACCGCCCCCACAACCTTCCCATGACTTGAAACTCCAGCCGTAATCGCCAAGTTCTTCAACACCGGAAACAGATTGTTATTCACAAAATCAATCAATTCCTCCCCCGTCATTCCTTCCGCACCCTTCGCCCAATTCGACCAGCGAAACTCCTTCGGCAACGGCGACTTATAATCCTTAATCGTCAATTCCCATTCCTGTTCCCGATCGTCAAAAATCTTCAGAAACAACAACCAAACAATCTGACTAATCCGCTGAGCATCCCCATCCACCCCGACATCCTTCCGCATGATGTCCTGAATGCTTTTAACCAATGTTCCGATCGCCATAACTTAAATCTCAGCTTTCCGAGTTATACAAAATCATCTTGCTCCCCCAGAATTGGGGGCCGGGGGGCGGTTCGCCAGTGAATTGGGCATTACGCGCTATAGAGCGACTGTTTCAATTCCCGCACCGCCTGCTGATAGCCATCCTTCCCCCCAAAGGAACGAATAATTTCGATCGGCGTCCCAAATTCCGAAAACGGCACCACAGTCAAAACCTGAGTTTCCTCAATCTCTCCCACACCGCCCTCCGCATACTTATCTAGCAGCGCCTCCAGAACCCGCCGAGCCTGATCGCCATATTTCGTGAAGTAATCCCGCTTCTTCACTTGGTCCGCCCGTTCCCGACGAGTCAACGGTGGCTGACCCCAGACAACATGGCACAACAAATCAAACGGGTCACAATCCTTCCCAACTTCAGCAGCCAGCGCTTCAAAGAATACACCTTGATTGGCCAACTCATCCACGATCGCCTGTTTCTTTTCCCCATCACTCCAATGCCGCAAGAACTCATCCAACGTCGCAAAGTCCTTCGTCAAAGCATTTCGCGTATAATCCTTCAGCGATTGCGTCACCAGTTTCCCATTCGCATCAAAATACTGAACTCGCTCCGCCGCCACCGTCACCTCCACATTCGCCACCACATACCGCCGCACCCCAGGCACGTATTCCGCATCCGGTTCATGCATCCCCCCAAAGTCTGGATTGGGCTGAGGATACCGATCGTCCGGCTCCACGTCCGTCTCCAACTCTTCCACAACATCCGGCGGCACAGGCGAATCATCCAAATCCTTCGGTTCGTAAACCTGCACCGGATCGCCATCAAAATCCGGATCAGCAAATAACTCCGTCGCCTTCTTAAAATCAATAATCGTAAAATAAAACTTGTCATAGTCCGCATTAATTCGCGTCCCACGCCCAATAATCTGCTTAAACTCCGTCATCGACTGAATCATCTGATCCAACACAATCAACTTACAAGTCTGAGCATCCACCCCCGTCGTCATCAACTTAGAAGTCGTCGCAATCACTGGATACTTGGACTCAGGAAAAATAAAATTATCCAATTCCGCCTTCCCTTCCTCATTATCCCCCGTAATCCGCACCACATAACGAGAATTCGCCGCCGCCAAATCCCCATTCTCATTCACCAACGCCTGCCGCATCCGTTCCGCATGATCGATATTTTCACAAAACACAATCGTCTTATCAAACCGATTGGTCTGCCGTAAAAACTCACTAATCTTCCGCGCCACCAACTTCGTCCGCTCCTCCAACACCAACGTCTTCTCAAAATCCCGTTGATTATAAATCCGATCGTCAATCTCCTGACCATACTTATCCACCATTCCCTTACTCGGACGCCACCCCGACACATCCTTATCGAGATCAATCCGCACCACCTTATAAGGCGCAAGAAACCCGTCATCAATGCCCTGCCGCAATGAATAAGTATAAATCGGCTCCCCAAAATAATCCGTATTAGAAATATTCTTCGTCTCCTTCGGTGTCGCCGTCAGCCCGATCTGAGTCGCCGACGAAAAATACTCCAAAATCTCCCGCCAAGCCGAATCCTCCGCCGCACTCCCCCGATGACACTCATCAATCACAATCAAGTCAAAGAATCCCCGACTAAATTGCTTATAAATCTTCTGGTCTTCCTCATTTCCCGTCACCGCCTGATACAACGACAAATAAATCTCATAGGACTTATCCGCCTGTCTTTTCTTTATTTTCGTCATCGCCGACCCAAACGGCTTAAAGTCATTGGTCATCGTCTGATCAACCAAGATATTCCGATCGGCCAAAAACAAAATCCGTTTCTTATGTTTCGATTTCCACAATCGCCAAATGATCTGAAACGCTGTAAACGTCTTCCCCGTCCCCGTCGCCATCACCAGCAACACCCGATTTTGGCCCTTCGCGATCGCCTCCATCGTCTTATCGATCGCCAACAATTGATAATAGCGCGGTGTCTTCCCACTGCCATCACTATAGTAATCCTGCGTCATTAAAGCCTGTTGGGGTTCCGTAAGTCCGCGATGTTCCGCCCACCATTGCCACAACTGATCCGCCGATGGAAATTCATCCAATCCCAAGTCCCGTTCAATCACACCATCCGTCGCGATCGAATTATGAAATAAAAAACCATCCCCATTAGAACTAAATACAAATGGCACCTGAAGCATTTCCCCATACCCCAGCCCTTGCTGCATCCCATCACCCAACGAATGGGTATTGTCCTTCGCCTCGATAATCGCGATCGGCATATTGGGCTTATAAAACAGCACATAATCTGCCCGTTTATTTCGCGCACGAGTATGCAAATTTCCCCGCACCACAATGCGCCCATCCGTTAACGGAAACTCCTCTCGCACCTGTATCAAAATGTCCCAGCCCGCCCTCTCCAACGCCGGAGTAATATACTTCGTACAAATATCGCGTTCGGTAAGCTTCTTCTTATCCATAACTTCAGAACTCACCCGATCCCACACGATCGTACTAAAAAGATTAAGCTGTGTCTATTAATACATAACTTGAAAGCTCACTTTCTCAGTATAACGTTTCTTTCTCTCTAGCTGGCAAATTCTAAAACCCCCGATCGTCCACCACCTTGCCCACCTAAGGAAACCCGATCGCCCCTCTAGAAAATCCTGCCCCATAGCCTCTACCATAAACCCCAGAGACGATCGGAGATAAACCATGGCAGACAACGACGGCTGGACCTTAAAAAACGGTAGCCTCACCGAAGGCACCGCCCAGAAGGAATACGGGATTAGCCGAGACTTCATCATTCAAGGCATCCGCGCGGGTCAACTGGACTACCGAGAAGTCTCAATGTATGGCAACCCGTGCATCAAACTATTAAGATGTCAGCTTGAGCGATACATCACCGCAGAACTCGGCGAACAATACCTCAAAACGCAGAAATCCCAAGACGAACTCCGCAAAATCAAAAACGGGATTAACAGCCTCAAACGAAAACTTACCGCACTCGAAAAACGCAAAAAAGAACTTGAGTCTTAACGATCGCCCACCCAGCCCCATGCAAAAGGAAAACCGATCGAAGACGATCGTCCAAGGTCAAAGCCCCTTAGCAAGAGCCGATTGACCTTCCCTCTAAAACTGCGGTTTAACCCGTGAATCCCAAACCGCTTTCACCAGAGCTGCATCAGAAGATCCAATTCTTCCAACTTGTCCCAACAACAACGATCGTTCCAAACAATCCAACCTCGACAGCCGAACCGTCGAAGCCACTCGAAGCCCACTTCCTGCCCAATCTCCTAACTCAATATCCATCGGCGATCGAGGTCTCGCAGAAGTCACAGCCGCAACCACCACATCTTGTCCATCTAACCAAAGCACTAATACAGGACGTTTTTTAGAACCTACACCACCCGTAAATGGAATCTCCGCAATCCAAAATTCACCCGGCAAGATAATCATCATAGAGTCCTTCATCTTCAGGCGCATAACCATTCAAAAAAGCATCATGCTGCCGGACAGGTTCCAACGGCGGCGCAATGGGTGCAGGGGCGATCGAAACTAACCAACGTCCAACCCCAATCCGATTGATAATCTCATCCGGTAAGGTTAACGTCTCACCCGACAACAGTTCGATTTCACAGGACAGGCTCACGACTTGAGTATTCATAAGCTTCAATAAAACTGAATTTAGTTATTGTAAGGGCTATCCCAAGATTTGCGCTCAATCCAAACTCAAAAACGATCGCCCACTTCCCCAGCCCGAACAAAAGGAAAGACGATCGTCTCTGACAGACCAAGGCCAACGCACCCCAATGAAGACCCGATCGAACCTATTACACCACAATGGAGGACTTCAGCAACGCCAGCAGCACTGAACCCTGGCAAATCTCACCGTAGAACAGGTGCAAGGGTTGCCACTATTGGCCTAAAATTTGTCTAGTCTTGAGATTCAATGTAATCCTAAGATGTTCCTAGAGTTGGGCGTTTTGTGATTTATGTCTCAGATTCCCTTGGATTCTTCGTTTGAATCGCAGACGGACTCGGTGCCAGAGTTGCCCGATCGCCTCGTCAAACACGCCGTGAAGTATGCGGACCATCGATCGGTGGTGCGGGATGACCTGACGCCCATGATGCGCCACTATGCAGACACGAAGGACCAGTATCCCCACGCGCTGCTGTTTTATCGGGTGGGCGATTTTTTTGAGACGTTTTTTCAAGATGCGGTGACGATTGCGCGCGAATTAGAACTCGTTCTGACGAGTAAAGAGGGCGGAAAGGCGATCGGGCGGGTGCCACTCGCAGGGATTCCTCATCATTCGGTCGATCGGTATTGTGCGCAGTTGGTATTGAAGGGGTTTGCGGTGGCGCTGTGCGATCAGGTGGAAGATCCAGCGGTGGCGGTGGGACTGGTGCGGCGGGAAGTGACGCGGGTGATTACGCCGGGGACCGTGTTGGAGGAAGGAATGCTTCCGGTGCGGAAGAATAATTTTTTGGCGGCTGTGGTGATAGCGAATTTGCATTGGGGGATTGCTTATGCGGATATTTCAACGGGCGAGTTTTATACGGCGCAGCATGTAGGCTTGGACCAGTTAAGCCATGAGTTGCAGCGATTGCAGCCAGCAGAGGTGCTGTATCCGACGAATGCGCCCGATCTCGCTCGTTTGTTGCGTCCTGGCGATCGGTCGGATCAGTTGCCGAGCTGTTTGCCGACGCAGTTTTGCTATACATTGCGGGCGCAGAGCGGGTTTGTGCAGGCGGAGGCTCGCAATCGGATTTTGAATCGGTTTGGGGTGCGATCGCTCGAAGGATTTGGGTGCGAGGATTTGCCGTTGGCGGTGCGGGCGGCGGGTGGGTTGTTGGAGTATTTGGAAAGTACGTCGGAGCGATCGTGGCAGGATTCGGTCGGCAAGCAAGTGCCATTGCAGATGCTTTCGACGTACACGTTGTCGGAGTTTTTAGTGTTGGACGGATCGACTCGGCGGAACTTGGAAATTACGCAAACGCAGCGGGATGGATCGTTCCATGGATCGTTGTTGTGGGCGATCGATCGGACGATCACACCTATGGGTTCGCGGGCGTTGCGTCGTTGGTTGCAGCAGCCGTTGCTGGATGCGATCGCAATCTCTGCTCGTCAGCAAACCATTCGTGAACTCGTTGATGATGGAATTTTGCGCGGGGAGATTCAGAAGTTACTCCGACAAATCTATGACCTAGAGCGTTTGGCTGGCCGTGCAGGCTCTGGAACTGCCAGTCCACGGGATTTGGTTGCCCTTGCTGATTCCTTAGAGAAGCTTCCCGTGTTGGCGGCGTTTGTGCAGGATGCGGTGTCGCCGTATTTGCGAGTGTTGCAATTGGTGCCTGTTGTGCTCACTGAAGCGGCGGCAGATGTTCGATCGTATTTGGTCGAGAAACCGCCCCTTTCGTTGTCCGATGGTGGGCTGATTCGATCGGGCATTCATGTCACGCTTGACGATCGGCGGCGTCAGGTCGAAGACGATCAGCAATGGTTAGCGAATCTAGAAATCAGTGAACGACTCCGAACGGGAATTGCAACGCTAAAGGTAGGCTACAGTAAAAACTTTGGTTATTTCCTAAGTGTCACTCGCAGTAAAGTCGCGCAAGTCCCCGACAACTACACGCGAAAGCAGACGCTCACCAATGAAGAACGCTACATCACACCCGAACTCAAAGATTGCGAACATCGATTGCTCACAGCAAAGGAAGAATTGGGACGCATTGAGTATGAGATTTTTGCAGAGTTGCGATCGCGAGTTGGATTGCGATCTGAAGAGATTCGATCGGCTGCAAAAGCAGTCGCAGCGGCAGATGTGTTGGCTGGACTCGCCGAAGTTGCGGTGTATCAAGGCTACGCCTGCCCTGAGATGACACCGGGACGCGAGGTCGATATCCAAGACGGAAGACATCCGGTGGTGGAGCAGTCGATTCCGGCAGGGTTCTTTGTGCCTAATTCATCCAAGCTTGGAGAATCTGCCCCGGATCTAGTGATTTTAACCGGACCCAATGCATCCGGGAAATCGTGTTATCTCAGACAAACAGGGTTGATTCAGCTACTCGCCCAGGTGGGAAGTTTTGTCCCTGCGCGATCGGCCAAACTGGGAATCTGCGATCGGATTTTCACGCGAGTGGGTGCGGTGGATGACTTGGCCACCGGGCAATCGACCTTCATGGTGGAGATGAATGAAACAGCGAATATTCTCAATCATGCAACCGACAAGTCATTAGTATTACTCGACGAAATTGGACGAGGAACGGCGACCTTTGATGGATTGTCTATTGCTTGGGCCGTGGCTGAATATTTAGCAACGGACTTGCGATCGAGAACTATTTTTGCAACGCACTATCATGAACTAAACGAACTTGCATCGATTCTAAACAACGTCGCAAACTATCAGGTGATGGTGAAAGAATTGCCCGATAAAATTGTGTTTCTGCATCGGGTGCAGCCGGGAGGAGCCGATCGATCGTACGGCATTGAAGCGGGTCGGTTAGCGGGTTTGCCGACTTCGGTGATCGTGCGGGCGAAGCAGGTGATGACCCAAATTGAGAAGCATAGTAAAATTGCGGTGGGATTGCGGAAGGGTGGGGAAAAGAAGCAAGAGTCGAAGCAAGAAGCGGGAACAGAAGAGGAACAGTTGGATATATTTTAGGGAGATTGCGATATCTTTCGGGACGGTCTGGCGTTTACGGTTAAAGAATTCAACGTTGAGGAAACCCAACATCCTCGACACTCAAACTTGTTAGCAAACAGCCGCCTACATTAGATAACGCACGCGGCTGAAGGACTTCGCGATTATGAATACTTGATCGTCAACGCCGATCGGGCCTGCTCTCGATCGTCAAAGTGAATCTTCTCAGTTCCAATGATTTGATAGTCTTCATGACCCTTACCTGCAATCAAAATACCATCGCCCGGTTTGGCAGCCAGGATTGCTTCCTGGATTGCTAGGGCGCGATCGACGTTTACAATCGGGGTAACGCTAGAGGGAATGCCCGCTAACACATCCTTGAGAATGTGATCCGGTTCTTCGGTGCGAGGATTATCGGACGTTACCACCGCAACATCAGCGAGCCTCGCCACAATTTCTCCCATCAATGGACGTTTGGTCCGATCGCGATCGCCCCCGCAGCCGAAGACGCAGATCATCTGGCCCGAAATAAAGGGCCGTGCCGCCTTCAGCAGATTTTCCAAACTGTCCGGCGTATGCGCGTAATCCACAATGACGCTGACGTCCTGGTCCGACTGGATTTGCACCCGTTCCATGCGTCCTGGAACTCCCACAAACTCTGGAATCGCGCTCACCATTTGCTGCAAGTCTAATCCGAGTGACAATCCCGCCCCGATCGCCGCCAATAGATTTGCAATATTAAACTGTCCCACCAGCGGCGACTGAAATGCAACGGTACCCAACGGCGTATGCAATTGACCGCTAACGCCCGTTCCGGTGTAAATCACGTCGGTGATGTGGAGATCGGCGTTTTGCGTTGTGCTGTAGGTCCAGACTTTATCAGAGGTGTTTCCGAGACGATCGATTAGTTGTTTTCCATAGGCGTCATCCAGATTGACGATCGCCCGTCCACGGAGATATTGCGGGCTAAACAGCAACGCCTTCGCCTCGAAGTAATCCGTCATGTTGTGGTGATAGTCGAGATGATCCTGGGTTAGGTTTGTGAAGACCGCCACATCATATTGACAGCTTAATACCCGTCCTTGAGCCAATGCATGGGAGCTGACCTCCATCACGCTTGTATCGCAACCCGCTTGAATCGCTTGATCGAGTTGTCGTTGCAGATCGATCGGGAACGGCGTAGTGTGGGTGGCAATTTGTTCAAAGCCTTTCCACCGCGTGTAGAGCGTCCCGATCATCATGTGGGTTTTTCCCGCCCGATCGAGCAAAAATTCGATCAAATGCGAGGTCGTTGTTTTGCCATTGGTTCCGGTGACGCCGACCATTTTGAGCCGATCGGACGGGCGATGATAAAACGCTGCCGCTAGACGTCCGCAGGTGATGGACATGTCCTCTACGGCGATGACTAATTGATCGACGGGTGGATGTTTTGCGATCGCATTCATTGAAACGACAGCAGCGATCGCCCCTTGAACAATAGCCCCCTGCCAAAATTCACCGCCATCCACGCGAGTTCCAGGCATTCCGATGAAGAGATAGCCCGGTTTGACCACTTGGGAATTGCTGGTGAGACCGACAACTTCAATATTAAGATGAGGGTGATCCGAGACTACGGCAATTTCGGCGGCGGCGAGGAGGTCTTTTAGCAACATGATCGGTCATTCCTTTACGCGTTGGACTTTAGGCTAATTACAGTTTACAGATGATGTTACAGATAGGATTGCAGCATTTTCTCAATGTGGCTAATTGAACTTCGTGGGGAGGGGCGCGGAAGCTGAACGAGATTGCCATCGTCTTTTTGGACATACAAAACTGGGATTTCGTATTGGTATTTTTCAAAGGCTATATCGTCTTGGGTGATGTCTCGAATGTCGAGAGAAACGTCGATAGACTGGATGGCCCGAAGTTTTTCTTCAAGTCCTTCGCACAGATGACAACCCGGTTTGCTGTACAGAATAAGATTCATCGTTCGCCTGGGATAGGGGAATAAATCGATCGTCGTTACGGGGTATTACAGTGATTTCTAGGAATAGGTTTACTGGAGGCCCACTAGTACTGCGCGGCGTAAATAAGACCTGTATCAAAAACCCGTTGGGTTTGGAGCACGGCATGGCCATGCCCCTACAACTTCTTAAACCCGGATCTGTAGGGGCATGGCTCGCCGTGCCCCAAACCCAACGAGAAGGAAAAGATCACCCTTTTTCGTCAATGTTGATCGCGTGCAATCCACATTCCTTCTTGGTCGCATCTTCCCACCACCAACGGCCTTCCCGTTCATGCTGGTTCGGCAACACCGCCCGCGTGCAGGGTTCGCAACCGATGCTAATAAATCCTTTTTCATGCAGCGGATTAAACGGTACATCGTAGGTCCGAATGTACATCCAGGTCTCTGCCGAAGTCCAATTTGATAAGGGATTAAACTTGACTAAGTTCTTCCCTGGACCCGAAAAGAATTTATCTTCTTGAACAACTGGAACTTGGCCGCGCGTGGACGGGTTTTGGTCTTGGCGTTGGCCTGTGATCCAGCCATCGAGAAGCGCTAGTTTGCGCCGGAGCGGTTCTACTTTACGAACGTTGCAGCATTCCTTATGGCCATCGTCATAAAAGCTATAAAAACCTTTCTCTTGCGTAAATTTTTCTAGTGCTTCAGTGTTGGGTGACATGACATCTATTGTAATCCCGTAATGCTTCCGCACCCGATCGATATACTGATACGTCTCAGGATGTAATCTTCCTGTGTCCAGACTAAAAACCTTGATATCTTTCTTGATCTTATGCGCCATATCAATCAGCACGACATCTTCTGCGCCGCTGAAGGAGATATAAATATTGTCTATGAGACTCAACGCCTTTTCAAGAATGGCCTGAGGACTTTTTTTCGCCAACTCAGCTTCAAGAGCTACAACATCAAGGGCGATCGCAGTGGGCATAGAAATTCTCTTTACTCTAGAATCTGACCATTCTACCAAGCCATCGGCTCAACAGATGGATTAGATGGATTTATTGATGGATTTATGTTGTACGATCGGTCTGGATTTTAAGCAAAGGTCTACGTGATGTCGAACTCTACTCTCTCTGCAAACGCCGCCTTAGAACAATTGCAATGGCGCTATGCTACCAAAAAATTTGATCCCGCCCAGCACATTTCCGACAGTGATTGGAAAACGCTGGAACAGAGCTTAGTCTTGGCTCCGTCGTCCTTTGGGTTGCAGCCGTGGAAGTTCTTTGTCGTGAAAAATCCAGAAATCCGATCGCAGCTTCTAGCTCATTCCTGGAAGCAGCCGCAAATTGTCGATGCCTCGCATTTGGTCGTATTTGCCATCAAAAAAGATATCGGTGAAGCAGATGTCGATCGCTATCTCGCCAAAACCTCCGAAGTCCAAGGCACTCCGCCAGAAGCGCTGGCTGGATTTGGTGGGATGATTAAGGGTTTTGTGAAATCGGCGGCGGATGTGAATGTATGGTCGGCTAGGCAGCTTTACATTGCGCTGGGGCAGTTTATGACGACGGCGGCCATGATGGGTGTGGACACCTGTGCGCTAGAGGGAATTAGTACGGCCAAATATGACGAAATCTTGGGCATTACGGCGCAAGGGTATGAGACGTTGGTGGTGTGTGTGGCGGGATATCGATCGCCCGAGGATAAGTCGGCTCTTCGTGCGAAGGTGAGATATACAACTGAAGATGTGGTCGAGTATATTTAATTTTCAGATTTTCAGATTTTTAGTGCATTGTGCCGATGTGAAAAGTTTCACGTCGGTTTTGTTTTGTTTGGGCAAACGTCGGCATCATGACGGGATAGGTGCGCATAAGTTCCTAATGCTACTTCGCAAGGACCATTAGTTTAAGGAACGATCGTCATGTCTAATACGCCCAATGTCCCCCCTGAAACTCCAATCCCGAAGAGCCGCCTTGTATCATTTGAAGCCATGCTTCCGATCGAGCATCCGCAATTGCTGGAGGGTCTCGATACTTGGGTCAAGTTGGGTTTGATTTCGGACCAGCAGGTCAAACGCTGGGCGCGAACGTATCTGCAATCGGAGAGGCCGATCGGTCTTGAAACTCAGCCTGCAAGGGAATCTCAAATGATCGCAACGGGTCAATTTATTGCTGATCCAGAACCAACGAGAGTGACGCCGCCAAGGGTAACGCCGCCGCGCGATCGATCGCTTATTTCCCGAATTTTAGCTAGTTTTATGGCTGAGATTAGTGTGGTGTGGCTGCTGTTTTTAGGCGTGTTTTTGGTGGTGGTGTCGTCGGCAGTTTTGGCGGCTTCGCAGTGGCAGAACGTGGATGCGATCGGGCAGTATGGGATTTTGTTTGCCTATACGGTGGCGTTTGGGATTGCGGCGTTGTGGAGTGGGAAGCAGGAAAATTTGCGGCTGACGAGTCGGATGTTGGCGGCGACGACGCTGTTGATTGTGCCTGTGAATTTTTGGATGATGGATGGGTTTAGGATTTTTGGGAGTGCAATAGGTTGGGTGGTTGGACTGATTGCTGCTGTTGTGTTGATGGGATTGCAGTGGCGATTGCTGAGGGAAGAAGAAGACGAAATTTCGGGGTGGATGGTGGGGAATTTGGTGGGGTTAAGTGTGTTGCAGTTGGGATGGGGACTGCCGGGGATGGCGTTGGTGGCGACGTATGTGGGGACGATCGGGACGGCTGTTGTACAGGTGAAATCCATGCAACGAACCGACGTCGGGGGCAATGGCACTGACCCGGTTCGCCAGAATACTCCGCAATCACCCATCGTCAGGCCCATCATCAGGTCCGTGGTCGTCCAATCCGTTGCGGCTTTTGGGACGCTATTGCTGATTGCCCGATCGACGCTTTCTGCGGGTGTGCCGTTGTCGATGTTGGGACTGGCGATCGGGATTTGCGGCGCGTTGCTGTGTTGGGAACATCGAGCCTCGGATTCTCAGGCGGGGATCTGGGTGCCGATCGGGGCGTTGTTGTTGGCAACGGGTTGGTTTGTGTCGGTGTCGGGAGGGAATCTGTGGCAGGGTTTGGGCGTCTCGGGTTTGGCGTTAGGGTTGCTCTGGGAACGGCTGCATCGTCGATGGGAGCGCGGTGTGGTGGTTGGAATTATTGCGGTGGGATTGCAGGCTTATACGCTGCTGCGAGTGATTTTTCCGCCGACGCTTCGATCGAGCGTTATGGCCTGGATTGCGAAGATGGCCAATCTCAGTTTGGGTGCGTGGGAACTGACGGGTCTTGGGTTTTTCCTGAGTTTGGTCGGTATTGCGGCATTCTCAGATTATTTACGTCGAAAAGGACAGCCTGATCTGGCGAAGATTGCCCAAAATTTTGCATTGGCGTTAGGGTTTGCGCTAGCGATTCCAGGGATTTTTAATCCTGCGATTCGGTTTATTTATTTCCTATGCTCGTTTGTGTTGTTGCTTACATCATCCACAGTCCGAAGCAAAGCACGACAAACGCCATTAACGCTTGCTGACGCATATCTGACTCACGGGGTGGGCATTGCAGCGTTGCTGTCTGGGTTGCAATGGAAGCTGGGCGCGATTCTCGATCGGACTCAATCTGGTGTAATTTCATGGACGATCGTTTTTCTAGTCTGTGCGCTGGCGGAATGGGGCGTGTTGCTGGTCAGCCGGAGCCGTGCGGTGAAACATACGGCTTGGACGATCGGGCTAGGGTTTGCGGGGCTAATGTATATCGGCCTATTTTCTAGCATGATGAATAGCGTCGCTAACTTCGGTCAGCTCAATACGATCGATTCATCGCTTACTCAAGTGCCGCCGATCTTCTGCTTGGGATTGGTGTTGCCTGCGGTCTTAACGGGCGTCGCGCGATTGCGTGGACGGGTGATGGAACAGTTTCCGGTAACGCCCAAAGCATTGAGTATTTGGAGCACCGCAGGACTCGGACTTTCGCTTCTCCTCGTTGTGAGCAATCTGAATCTCTTTCTCGTCTGTAGCGCGATCGCAACTGCGTTAATGATGCTGAATACAAAGCTGATTCGATCGCAAGGGTCTACGGCAATCACTGTATTTATCGGCTTACTGTTCACTGGCGCGATGATTACTAAATTAGTTGCGGCGGGATGGAATCAAATTCCTTGGTTTAGCTTAGTGATTCTAGGACTGTGGATTTTGCATTCGCTCTGTCGATCGCAAACCCAATCGGTCGGAGCTAGACCCTCCCTTCCTGCTTTGTATGCCCAAGCCTTTGACGGATGGGCGATCGTTCTGACCGGGATATTTTTGCCCATTACGAGTTTGTGGGTCATGCTGGTGCTTGGTCTCGGCCCTCCAGGTGATCGTATTACTTTCATCCTCGAAATGAGTCTAGTTATGTTGGGGATAATCTATCGCACTCGCGATCGGCTTTATTCAAACTGGGGATTGTTGGGTTTAACGATCGCAACGGAAGGGCTAATGAGCTATTGCCTCTTCCTTTTAAACATTCTCCCAGATACGTCAGATACGGCTCCAGCGATCGCAAATGTCATCCTCATGTTTGGCACCCAAATCGCAGGGGATCTCTGGCTTAAGGGATTTGACAAACCTGCAATGATTCAAGCGCGAATCGATCGGCCTAGCGTTAGAGATTCTGCGATGGTTTACATTGCGCCGCTGTTCTTTGGGACGATCGTATTGCTGATCTCACACAACGGCTTTACGCAGTGGAGTGGGGTGTATACCCTTGTTGTTGCGTTGGTGTCGATCATTATTGCGCGGCGAAACGCTGTGCTCAAGGTGCTGACTTATGTTGGCGTAATCGGCGTAACCGTTGGCATTTATGAACTCGTGCTGTTCCCATTAAGTCAGCAGACTTCGCTACATACGGTTGACAATGGATTTGTGATTTTGCTGCTGGTGGGAGCGGTGTTGGCGTGGGGATATCGGTTGTTGCATCGCCCGATTCGGAAGGTGTTGCGATTGGAGGATGCGCAGGTTTTGGCGATCGCTCATGTGCATTTCGTTGGAACGTCGGGGTTTTGTCTGCTGGCACTCATCCCTCTGATTATTTCAGGAGCCATGGGTCAAACGGCTATTATTCTTCTGGCCGGAATTTACGGGTTGCTCGGTTGCTATGCGCTGTCGCTGGGCCGATCGAACGCTGTATGGCTGACGCTAGGGATTCTGCAATTCTGGACAGGCATTGGCATTTTATTGCTAGACTTCTTACCGTCAAAGGTAGTGCTGGAGTGGGGCGGGGCGATCGCGGCGTTGATTGCCTATATAACCGCCGCTATTCCTTGGGGACGCATGGGCTACACCCTGATTAACCCCATTCGGAACTGCGCTATTGCCCTTCCGGGGAGCATCTTAGCAATCACGGTTTTTAACGCTAACGTTCCAAGTTTATTACTTGCGGGTGGCTTCTACGCATGGCTTGCAACGATAAGCGATCGGTTCCGGTTGAGTTACGTTAGCGTTGCCTTAGGCATTTGGGCGGCGTGGCGATTGTTTAGCGTTTGGGGATTGACGGACCCGTTGTGGTATGTGAGTGCGGTGAGTCTCGGCATCGTGTTTATTATCGAATCTGATCCGACGCTAAAAGGCCACGATCGGCGCGAAACTCGGCACTGGATGCGGATGTTGGCGACTGGACTGGTCGCGTTCACGGCTTTGTTCCAATCCGAAGCAGACTGGTCTCAAGGACTGCTAACGATCGCCCTCAGTTTGGGTTTGATCGCTCTAGGATTGGGGCTTAAAACGCGGGCTTATCTCTACGTCGGCACGTTGGTCTTTATGTTCAAAGTCTTGCGCCAACTGTGGGTCTTCATTGGCAACTATTCGCTCTTACTCTGGGCTTTGGGCATCACGTTGGGACTGTTGCTCATCTGGATTGCCGCCACCTTTGAAGCACGGCGATCACGGGCGATCGCCTTTGTGCAGTACTGGATTGGGGAACTCGACAGTTGGGAATAAGTTGACGATCGTGTGCGCGAAAAGTGCGGACTCTAAACTAAATGAAAATCTATTACATTTCTTAATAATAGGTGTTACATTAAGACATATACAGAGTCTGACTCTACCGCCATACATACATCCTTAAGAGAACTACACCATGGCAATCACCAAGATTTTGACCGCAGTGTTTAAGACAGACGACACTTCAAACTCACTCAACCAGGCTGCTTGGTTGGCGTTCCGAGTGATTGTGAGTGCCATGATCGTTCACAATGGCTTCGACAAGATCTCCGATATCCAAGGGTTTTCCACTGCGTACGTTGAAGTGATTGGGTTGCCGTTCCCAATCTTCTTTAGCTACTTGGCAGCGATTACTGAAATAGCAGCTCCGCCCCTCTTAGCTCTGGGCCTGTTCACCCGTCCGGCTGCGCTTGGACTTTTCTCGACCATGGCTGTGGCAATCTATCACCACATCTTGGTTGCAGGATTTAGCATTCCCTACTTGGAACTGTCTGCGGTATATGCGTCTTGCTTCCTGTTTTTCACCGTGAATGGCCCAGGTCGTTTCTCGATCGATCAACTGATCTCAAACACTTTGGCAAAGCGATCAGTCGCGGAAAAAGAAAACCAAGAGAAAATGCTGGAGAAGTCATTCCAAGCGGTATCCGGATCGAAAGTTGGTTCTGACGCCTAACGTTGACTGATTTAGTTCAAATAGAAATCCGCCTGTTTAATACAATTGGGCGGATTTTTATTATGTATTAGTCCTGGCGAAATTAGATCGACGATTCTACCACTCCAAAATGGTTTAATCCCTCCAGAATCCCCGCTGCATAGTCCGATCGCGCAAACAACACCGTCTCCGCGCCAAACTCCCGACACCACTCCAAAAGTTCCGATCGCGCATTCCCAACCACAATCCCTAGCGTATGTTGTTTGAATAACCCAATGTCATTGCCCGAGTCTCCGCACACAACTGTATTAGTGTTGTCGAATCCCGTTTTTTCCATTACATAGCGCATTGCCAAACCCTTATCGCAGCGAATCGGCAAAATATCCACATCTTCGTTGCTGCTATAAATCACCTGGGCCGCAAGACCTGATTCAGCAATCCGATCGCGTAGAATTTCTAGCACCTTTCCCGCATCGTCGCCGTATAAATAGAAACTAATTTTGTGTTCATTGGATGTATCTTCTGGCTGCGGAATTAGCGCTGGAAATTCTTTAGAAACTTGTTTTGCAATCGTCCATAACAAGGCTCTATCCCACCGATGAGAGAGATGGTTTGACCAAGTGCGATCAGGCGTCGCGCCTTGATAAATCTCACTTCCAACCCCCGTAATCCAGTAGTCTGGCTCTAGCAGGTCCGCCCGTGCCTTCAGCCGCAAAGCAGACTCGTACGATCGCCCAGTCGCATACACTAGCCGAACCGTCCCATCCCAAGCCAAAATAGCTCGATTAAATTCCTGTGTTGCGGCAACATTTCCGACTAACGTGTTGTCAAGATCAGTCACAATGCAAATCATTAGGGTCCTCACATTTGGGATGATTATATCAAATGAAAGAATCTGACGTTATTAAACAAGCCCAATCGTTATTATACGATCGGGCCATGGTTTCCTTGCAGGGAAAATGGGTCGGTGCGCTCGCCGCTGTGCCCAAAATTGCAGGTGCTTCTGGAGCCGATTTGCTCAAAAATGATCTCAACTACGGTGAGATTTTCATGCGGGACAATGTGCCCGTAATGACCTACTTACTCATCCAAAAGAAGTACGACGTTGTTAAGCATTTTCTAAACACCTGTCTCCAACTCCAAAGCCATAGCCACCAGACGCGGGGCATTTTCCCGACCAGCTTCATAGAGCATGATGGCAAACTGGTCGGAGACTACGGCCAACGGGCGATCGGGCGAGTGATTTCGGTCGATGCGACCCTATGGTGGGCGATCTTAGCTCATGCCTACGTGAAGCAGAGTCAAGATTTTGAATGGGCCTCTCAGCCTCAGATCCAAAGCGGGATTCAGCGATTTCTAGATCTGATTTTGCGTCCAGGATTTCGCGAAGCGCCGACCCTGTATGTCCCCGATGGTGCATTCATGATCGATCGGCCCTTGGATGTCTGGGGCGCACCCTTGGAAATCCAGGTGTTGCTTTACGGTGCCCTCCGCAGTTCCGCCCAACTCTTGCGCTACACCTCCGACGCCCGCCCCCACACGCCGAACGATTGCCTGCGCTACGCCCACAACTTAAGGCGACATCTCCTCAAGCACTATTGGGTGACGAGTAAAACCGTCCAAGTGATTCGCCGTCGCCCGACGGAACAGTACGGCGATGGGATTCAAAACGAATTTAATATCCAAACGGAAACGATTCCCCATTGGCTTCAGGAATGGCTAGGCGATCGCGGCGGGTATCTAATCGGCAACATTCGCACCGGACGGCCAGACTTTCGGTTTTTCACGCTGGGCAACTGTTTGGGGGCCATCTTCGACGTGATGAGCAACAACCAACAACAGGCGTTGTTTCGGCTAATTATGCAAAACCAGCATCACCTCGTGGCCCAAATGCCGTTGCGCATTTGTCATCCGCCGCTAGAAGATACCGACTGGCGCAAAAAAACCGGCTACGATCGCAAAAATCTTCCCTGGTGCTATCACAATGGCGGACATTGGGCCTGTCTGATGTGGTTCTTGGTCATTGCCATGAAACGCCAACAGCATCGGATGCCTGAAGATTTGAAATATCAAGTGCGATCGTTTTTAAAAGAATGCTATGACCTAATGCTCAAGCAGCTCCCGGTCCAAAAATGGGCCGAATACCACGATGGTCCGACAGCCTACTGGGTCGGTCAACAGGCGCGCATGTACCAAACTTGGACGATCGTCGGATTTCTACTCACCCATCATTTTGTACATGAATCAGAGGACGACAGCCATATTTTGGATCTACTCTAAAGCCAATCTAAAGCCTAGTCGTCTGCGGCTTAAATAACCAAGCGACTCAACTCCTGCTCGTTGGGTTTGGGGCACGGCGAGCCATGCCCCTACAGATCCGGGTTTGAGAAGTTGTAGGGGCATGGCCATGCCGTGCCCCAAGCCCAACGGGTTTCTGATACAGGTCTCATTTACGCCCAACAGTACTACTCTAAACCCGTCATCAGCGTCACTTCCCAGACAAGCTGCGGCTGCACGAAAGCTTTTAGATAGGCTTTAGCTTGCTCCAATTGTTGCAGCAGTACTGGGCTGGCTGCTGCACTTTTCCACCAGATTTGCTGAAGATAATCAATGAGCCAAATCTGAGATTCCGTATCTAGGGTTTTGGTAATTTGCTTAGCGAGTCGCAGCGCATCGGGAATGGTCACAGGCTTGCGAATGACTTGAGTTAGCAATTCTGCCGGGATCTCCTGAAGCTTAGTCCACTGTTCCACCGCATCCCCCGGACTCCCCTGCGCCAAATCCAAAATTTGCGGTTGAGCGAGAATGTCCGAATGTCCGGTCTGGGTCAATACCTGAACGACATCGGCCTGAGACAGGCGATAAAAGGGAATGCGCTGGGATCTCGACACCAAGGTCGGCAACAACGATTCCACGCTGGGCGCAATCAAAATCAACGTCGCGCGGCCCGGTTCTTCCAACGTCTTTAGCAATGCATTTGCCGCCGCTTCAGGCATGGTTTCCGCATGGTCAATGACGACGACCGATCGCGCTGCTTGCAAAGGTGGACGACTCAGAAACTGAGTAATCTCACGAATTTGGTCCAGCCGAACGATCGCCGCAGACTTGCGTTTAATTCCCTCGGCATCGGCTTCAGCGGCGGTATAGCGCTTGTTCTGATGCAAATACGTCGGCTCCACCCAAAGCAAATCCGGGTGATTCCGAAGGTTGGTTTGCGATGGGTTGGTTTGCGATGGCGCGCTCAACAAAAGCTTAACAAATCCCGTCGCCGCCAGCCGTTTGCCAATGCCATGCGCCCCCGCAAATAAGTAAGCCGGGGCAATCCGATCGCGCAGATGAGCCTGGGTCAGCAGTTCTATTGCACTCGATTGTCCGATGAGAGAAGAAAAAGACATGGGCGATCGGGGCTAAGGGCTTTTTATCAATTTGTCAGCCTGTAAATCTATCTTAATCTCGGGCCGCGATCGTCATCAATGGCGATTCTTCCTTAAGAGTGCGCTTCGTGACGACCCACTCGGTATTCCCTAACAGGTGATCGTAAATCGCAATAATGGCGATCATGCTCTTAAACACGCAGTAGAACGGGATAAAAAAGCAATAGGCTAAATACGCCCAGAATGGCTGCGGATTGCCTTTATAGCGCACAATCCAAGCCGCGATCGCCTGCGTAGGTCCGCTCAACAAGGTCAACACCGTCGTCACCCAATAGTAAGCCGGATCCAGTTCGGGAGCTTGAGCACCACTGAGCGACAAACTCAGCAAAATAGGAAAGACCTGCAACGCCACAAAGTGAAACGCCGCACTAAACACCAGTAGCATCGTCCAATAGGCCTTCTGCCAACGATCGAGAAAGGTCGATCGGAGCAAAGGCACTTGGTAGCGAATCGCCACTTCCATCCAGCCCTGCGCCCACCGCTTCCGCTGTGACCAGAAAGAAGGCACGTCCTCGGGTGCTAATTCAGTAATAATAATCCGAGGGTCATGGACAATTTGGTACCCCTGTAGCATCGTGCGTAAACTCGCATCAATATCTTCCGTCAGCATCTCCGGTGAGAACTGAATCCGTCTCAACACCGACGTTTTCCAGTAGCCATTGGACCCGCAGAAAATCCCCGTATCAAATAACAGCGACTTTGCCGGATGACTCGCCCCGTACATGCATTCAAACTCCACTGCAATCATCTGCGTCATGAAGTTTGCGGCGTAGTTGCGAATCACGTTGCGGCCCTGTACCACTGAGTAGCGCCCCGTCGAGAGCCAATTCCACGCGATGTCGAAGCTATCGGGGTTAGGACGATGGTCCGCGTCCAAGATCCCAGTGATTTCGCCTGTGACTATTTTTAGGGCGGCGTTAAGATTTTCAGCCTTCGATCGACTGCCCTCAACCCGCAATAGCTTGAGTTCAGGGTTTTTTGCCGCCAAGTCAGCTAGATCTTGTTCGATCGGCAGGTCTACGGGCGTGTTGTAGGCCAGCACGAGTTCAAAGCCGCCTGCCGGACGATCGATCGTCTCCAGAATGTACGTCAAGGTTTCCAGAATAATGCTCTGCTCATTAGGCAGATAGGCCGCCACCACCAAAGAGCAAGCAGGCGTCTCTCTAGTCTCAGAGCCGACCGGAACAAAATAAGCATCATCTCGGCGGCGCACTCTCAAAAACCGCTGAACGAGTCCAAGTCGTGGACGTTTGCTGACTGTTTTAGACGAATACGTGACGGCAGTGGCGATCGCTTCACCCATCACGACGACGGAGGTGACAAAATACAGCACCGGAATCATCCAATGCAGGGCCAATAGATTGCCCTGATTATTCAAAATGACGTAGTACAACAGCGTGGGAATGCCGATGACCACAACATGGGTAAAAATTATTTTGTCTAAAATCGCACCGAATACCGTGACCGATCGCCCAAGGGGGTTGCGGACGAGTGAGGCATTCGATCGTTGTTTTTTTAGCATTCCCTTGCGCATAAGTGGTGTTGTCAGGATCGGGGGGAAGAATCTTAGGACTGTCAATTCATGTGAAGCTTTGTGTAGCATACTCCATGAACTCACATCCCTACATGATCCATGGGATTATCCTCACTTTCCGGAAAGTGTAGCTATTTAATTTTCGCCGCCTGATAATGGGACTTAATTTAAGAATTTTGATTTAGATGTGTCAGTTAAATATTTAATTCTGTAACGAACTGTATCTGACTTCCTCCTTTAGAAGCAAGGCCCATTTAAGTTGCTCATTCTATATCAAGAATTCCTGACCTAGACATTTAATGCGCACATAATGAGCGGGTGATTCAAAACGGCATATTTATATCGGATTTGTCGTGAAGGTAGCAGTTTTTAGATCATGGCCTCTCGTATTTTGAGGAAGTGATAAGGTTTAAAGCGTTAGCGTTGAGTGGGCATTTCATGGGTCTTTACATTACACTCATTATTGGACGTCATTTCCTAACATTGAAACATCAATCCAGGTTCCGGATTCGATCGTGTTAGGTGACAAATCCTGGGTGGGTAGTCTAATTTGGGCAGGTTTCAGCCTGTTCAGAACGGAGGAACCAAATTCCTAATGGGGCTAATCAAATGAACAGATGTTCTACTGAGAGACACCTTCCTGTCTCAGCCCGTCAGCTAACTCCGTCGGCTAAGGAAGGAGTGTTCTATCTCCAAGTCACCCACCTCTCATAAAAATTATCTTGGAGATGTTAAAACTGTGAACATTTCATCTATGCTCGCGCGTTTGCAGATGACGCTCGATCGCACTGATCTGACCGAGCGTCTGATCCTATCTGAACCCCGAACCCGATCGCTCCAATCCGCCGCCCTTCAAATTCCCACACTTCAATCCTCAGGGCTTTCTGTAGAAGCAGGCTACATCCTTGTCGTGGGCTATTCAGGTTCTCTGCGAAGTCAGGCAGCGCTCGACCTGACCCTTTGTCTCGCCCACCAAACTCGTCTCGCGACGGGGAAGCCTGTAACAGTTCAAGTGGTCTACGTTGTCGAAGAGGAAGCAGAGGCTCCGCTCTATGCTCCGACGACCGCAGCTTCTGTTGTTCCCGAACCCGTTGGACGCCGCAATCGTGCCCGGACCTCTGTTCTTGCCATGCCAGCGCCTCGGAAGACAGTCACTCAAGAAGCTCACGATCGGGCAAGTCAGTTTGAGCAGGCCGATCGGATTCTATGGCAGGCGCGCTGTCTGGCCGATGAGTGGCGCGGTTCCCTCAAAACACACCTTCGGTTTGGGTCTGTGGCTGAGCAACTTGCGCAGGTGGTCGAGGCTGAGAATGCAAATTTGCTGATCTTGGGCTGTGAATCGTGTCGATTACCGTTAGTGTGTCAAATCGTGAGACAAAATCTTCCCTGCACTATTTTAGGGATTCCGCCTATTGCGGATGACGATAACTAATCTCTAAAGCTCCGGGTCTATCTTAGACCTGGGGCATGACCTGAGATAGGATTTGAGCCGGGATTTGGGAGAGCATTTTGGACTGGAGCAGGGTCCCGAAGCGGTCTTGGGTCGCACGCAAGGTCTGCGCCATGCCGTCTATGGCTGCATCGGCGTAGTCGGGTTGAGTCTGCCAGCCTTGCCATGCCACGATGTGATGCGTTAGCGCTTTTTGGAGATAGTCTTTTTGTTGGGCTGGGTTCAGTGAACTCTGGCTGTAGGTCACAGCGCGATGGTAGGCGGCTCCCAAATTATGGTGGGTGGCGTAGGGGTCGAAGCTCAAGTTTGGCGTCTCGGCCTGAATCAACCGCTCCACCATGGTGAGGCAGTTATGGTAGCTGTTGATGGACAGATCGAGTAAATCTGAGACGGAGCTAGGATCCGTTTCGTCGTGATTACACAGGTGCCAGTAGGCGGTGCCGAGGTTGTTTTCGGTCGCTGCATATCCGCTGGGCGTCGCGTCTGGGGTTCGATGCACGAGGGCGATTTGATAGGCTCCGATCGCCCGAATTAGCAAATCATGACTCGTTTCACTGGTGACGCGATCGAGATGATCCGCTTGAGATAAGTTCCAATAGGTCGTGCCGAGGTTGTTCTGGATCATGGCGTGGGGCATGGGATGCTCAGCGGCGCTGTAATACTTCAGTGCGGCATCGTAACACCCGATCGCGGCTAGAAAATTGGCGAGGGGATCTTGATGTTGCGCTAGGGTCCAGTAAGCCGTTCCCAGATTGTTTTGGGTGCTGGCGTGCTGTTGAGGAAATTTTTCAATGGGTCGGTATTTGAGGGAGGCTTCGTAGGCGGCGATCGAGGCAGGCAGATGCGCCACCGGGTCAAACTGTTGGGCAAGTTCACCCCAGGTGGCCCCGAGATTATTTTGTAGCATGGCGTAGCGGGCCGATTCGCAGGACTCATCCGTTTGGAGAATGGCTTTTTGGTAATGCTCTACGGCACTTTGGAGGTCGTTGTAGAGGTCGTCAATATTGTCTTGATAGCGCGATCGCATCCAGTGGAGATTCCCGAGGTCGTTGAGGATGTCGCAGACCATCGGGTGATGACGATCGATCGTTGCAAAGGCTTCACCATAGGCTTGGATTCCGAGGGTCAGTCGTTCAAGATTGGGCGAGTCGCAATCGCGGTACCAGTTTCCGAGGTCACGGTACGCTTCGGCTATTGTTCCTAAGGAAGTTGCGGAGGTTGGGGTGGCATTGTGTTCAGTGGCTTGTTCAGCGACTGCTACCGCCTGCAACCGTGCCGTCAGCTCTGCATGATTGATCTGGGGAGAACCAGTAGTGGGCAACCAAGTGCGCAGGAGATCGCTAAGCACGATCGATTGAGCGACGGGCGTTTGAGACGGTGGCGTTTGAGCTGGGGTTCTTGGACTAAATTGAGCCGATCGATCGGTGACTTCAGCGTCGCTAGAGCCGTCGTTAGAAAACTGAAAAAGTCCCGTCTGCCACCGCCAAAACTCCGGAGCCGACTGACGAATGCTGTGATACCAGGGAGTATTGACCCAGATCACCAGGTTAAGATCAAACTGGGATTGATAGCGAGAGAGCGATCGCAACGAATTCAAAAACTGCCGCTGAACTTGAGCAGGCTGGCGAGTAAGGCTTTCGACACCGACGATTTGGAAGGCCATGTTGGCGAGACTGACTCGGCCTTTGCGGTGGGTTAGCCAATCAACCAGTTGCTTGTGGAGGTCAGGCTGCTCGGGTTGAATGGTTAACGTCACCAGACGAACGGCCGCAGACGCAGACGCAAGAGGACGATCGCCTGCAATCTGCTCTAACTCCGGGAGCGGTTCGCGGGAAAGGTCGCTGACAAGCCACTGACAGAGCTGCTGACGGAGTGCCAAATCCTCGCAGGCCGCCACAAAAACTTGACGCCGCAATCCGAGACCTAATGCCAACCGGAGGCGTAAGTAGGTCTGCCGATTAAACCCTGAAAATACTTGAGCAATATCGGACACAGAGTCGGAGACGTCGGAAGAGGTGGATGCAGTGCGGCGGGCAGTTAATAGCATTCAAGATAACCCATGTTTGGATGCTTCGCCTCGGTTTTTTTACGAGAAAAGCTTGAGATATCTACCTTTTTCGTCCTATGAATCCGATCGTCAGGATAAAAAATTAAACTTTAAAGAAAAAATTCAATGTTCTACCCTAAGACAAGAGAAAGCATTGAAGCCGTACTAGCCGATCATTCCAGTGACCGGAGAGCTGGGGGAAGCGATCGCCGTGACCGGAATTCGGCCTGCAAGATAGGCAAGGCGTCCCGCTTGGACACCGAGGTTCATAGCTTTAGCCATTGCAGCGGGATCGTTGGCGAGGGCGATCGCGGTATTGATCAACAAGGCATCGGCTCCAAGCTCCATGGCTTGTGCGGCATCGCTAGGCGTACCAATGCCTGCATCGACGACCACTGGGATTTTGGCGTTTTCAATGATGATTTGGATATTGGCGAGATTGCGAATGCCTTGACCAGAACCAATGGGAGAGCCTAAGGGCATCACCGTCACGCAACCGACGTTTTCAAGCCGTTGGGCGAGAAGTGGGTCAGCGTTGATGTAGGGCAACACCGCAAACCCTTCTTTGACGAGCTGTTCTGCCGCCTCAAGGGTGCCGATCGGGTCAGGCAAAAGATATTTTCCCGCCGGAATGACTTCAAGTTTGACAAAGTTGTTGTCTTCTTGTCCCAGCAGTTTAGCCATTTCGCGACCGAGACGAGCCACCCGGACGGCCTCTTCAGCGGTTTGACAGCCTGCGGTATTGGGCAACATCCAAATTTTGGTCCAGTCGATCGCTTCGGCTAGCCCTTCATGGCCGGGAGCTTGGGTTTGGACTCGGCGCACAGCAACCGTGATGATGTCACATTCACTCTCGGCTATGGCGGCCCGCATCTCATCAAAATTACGGTACTTGCCCGTTCCTGTCATGAGGCGCGATCGAAAGATTCGTCCGGCAATCACGAGCGGTTTAGTATCTAGCAACATTTTTTAGTCTTCGTCCCAAGAATCAACCGCCAGTAAATAACTAATGGGGTCTTGCATTGAAAATTCAAATGCGATTAGTTCTTTTTTCCAGAACGCCCATTCATCTCCATAGAGAAGAGCTATCTTCCACAAACTATCCGTAGGCTTAATCAGCTTTTTATCAACCAATGATTTAACTTGGCGCTGAAGCTTTTCCATCGGACAAGCAACTTGTTGCAGCATACGTGAGGGTGAGAGGATTAATTTTAGTAAGGAAACTTCTTGAAATGCAGACGATTGCAAAGGGGGACTCATGCGAGTTGCAGAATAATCTGCAAAACCCCATAGCAAGATTTCATGTTGCAATCATAGCGCACTTTGGAAGGGCGTCTTCATGATCTTTCGGGCGAGCAATTTCAGGTTATTCGGATTGGATGTCCTGAATGGAGAGTCCGCCTCTACAATGGTGAACGTGAAGCAAAGCTTTTTTGTCGTTAACTCATCGAAATCTTTCGGATAATCTCATGAATATTTTTGGCAGAGTGTTTGGTGGTGTGTTGGTGCTTATCTCTTTGGGCTGGCTAGCCTCGATCGCGGGCATCCGTCCCGGTGGACTGGCGAGCAACCAGATTGATAGCAAGCAACAGACTGGAACAACGAATCTCAACGCGCCCAAACAAGCAGGCGCAACCTCCACAGATGGAAAAACACCCGTTTCCGGCGCTAAGCCTGGGACTCAAGTGGGAGCCTCAACCTTTACGACGGGACAAGCAACTTCAGGGCAGACCGCCACCGGAAAGACTGAAGTCGAAGCCAATCCTCGTGGTGTTAACGGCACTCCGGCAGTCGGCCAGAATACCACCACGACTGAAACGGCTCCGGTCGCCAACCCACCCCAAAAAGCCGCTCCGGTCGCAGCCGGATGGTAGAGCAAGCCTGATACTGTAGAAAGGATAAGATTTGGGTAGATTAGGGCGTTATGTCAGCAGTAGCGGAAGTGCTCATCCTAGGCGGTGGCGGTGTGGGATTGGCGATCGCAGTGGAGTTGCGGTCTCGGGGGATTAAGGTCTCTGTGGTATGCAGGGACTTTGAGGAATCCGCCAGTTTGGCTGCTGCTGGAATGCTGGCTCCTCAAGCGGAAGGGCTTCCGGCAGGGGCTATGCGCTCTTTGTGCATTCGTAGCCGAGATCTTTATCCCACTTGGATTCCAAAAATTGAAGCGCTTTCGGGGCAAGATGCAGGCTACTGGCAGTCTGGAATTCTTGCCCCTTTTTATGGTTCTAGTTCTAATCAGGTCAGTAACGCCTACGATCGGAAGCAAGTCCTAAAAATTCAGCCTCACTTAGGCGATGAGGTTCAGGGGGGGCACTGGTTTCCGGACGATGCTCAGGTGGATAATCGCAAGCTAGCGCGATCGCTTCGGGCGGCGGCCATTGCGGTGGGGGTGGATCTGCATTCAGGCGTGACGGCAACGGCAGTGAGGCGATCGGGCGATCGGGTAACGGCTATAGACACAACAACTGGCCCAATGCAGGCCGAACACTACATTCTTGCGACGGGCGCGTGGTCTCAATCTCTCTTACCGATTCCAGTGACGCCGCGAAAGGGACAAATGCTGTCGGTTCGGGTTCCGGGTTTTGAATCGGCTGAAGCGTTGCCGTTAAAGACAGTGCTGTTTGGGGAGGATATTTATATGGTGCCACGGCGAGATGGCCGCATTGTGATTGGGGCAACGGTGGAAGACGTGGGGTTCACGGCAGGAAATACGCCAGAGGGAATGGTTCATCTGCTTCAAGCGGCCACTCGGCTATTTCCGCCTATTGCAACCTACAGGCTTGAACAGTTTTGGTCTGGCTACCGTCCGGCGACCCCGGATGAGCTGCCGATTTTGGGCGAAAGTCCCTATCAAAATCTGACCTACGCCACCGGACACTATCGCAACGGGATTCTTCTGACGCCGATTACGGGACAACTGATCGCCGATTGGGTGTGGAATCAAACCTGCGATCCGGTTCTCCAATCATTCCACTGGTCTCGACTCAGCCCGTAATAGGCACAGTTGCAGTGATAAAACACGTCATCCCGCTCGTAGCGCATTCCCAGCTTTTCCAAAATCCGAATCGAGGCCTCGTTTTCCGGTTTGGATATCGCTACAATTCGATGCAGATCTAACCCATCCCCTAGTTTTTGCCCAAACCCATAGTCTAGCCAAGCGATCGATGCCTCGGTGGCGTAGCCTTGTCCCCAGCAATCCTGAGCTAGCGTGTAAGCGAGATCCACTTCGCCTGTTTTCTCTAGGTGCCAAAGGCCGCATTGACCAATGACCCGATCGTCTTCCCTGCGTACCATGGCCCATAAACTAAACCCATAGGCCGCCTCATGACTTGACAGATATCGGAGATAGTCAACCGTCTCCTCAAAGGTCTTAGGGTTGCCCCGACCAATGTGCCGCATCACCTCAGGATCGCCCAAGATCACCGCCATGTCGATCGCATCGTTTTCCTGAAAAGGTCGCAGGAAGAGTCTCGACGTTTCGAGTTGCACGGGAGATTGCATCAGAGGAGATTGCATCACGAGACGGGACGGGTGTGTGACAAGCCAATGCCCTTAGCGAAGCTGTTCGAGATTGGGACGGACTTTGGCTCGAATGACAATGGCCGTAATGTTGTCGTGACCATTGACGTCGTTGGCCAGATCAATCAGTTGACGGACCCCTTGGTCAAGATTGATTTGCGAACTCATTAAAGGATCCACATGACTGGACACATGAGTTTCGAGTAGATTATTGTCCGTCAGCCCATCGGTCGCCAGCAGCAGCAGCGTGTCTTCGGCCAGCTCAATAAAGGTCAAATCTGGCTCCACAAAGCTTTCATCCCTAGGTCCCAATGCCTGTGTCAACTGGTACGAATCCGATCGATTATAGGCAACTTCTGGATCTATCCCCCGCTGAATTTCCCGCTGACCGACTTCATGGTCTACCGTAAGCTGCTCTAGGCCACGCTTGCGGGTGTAGCGATAGGCTCTGCTGTCTCCCACATGGGCAATGGCGACACTGGTATTGCATAGCAGCAGCAGCACTAGGGTTGTCCCCATTCGGCCATTGCCTAGACGAGCGTCGGTTTGGTTGCGATCGTAGATGGCTTGGTTAGCAAGGCGGATGCCTTCACGGATGACTGAACTCGGGGGCAACTGACAGCGTGCGCTGACGCGATCGCCCTCTTCACTCGCCCAATATTCTCTAAAAAAAGTCTGAATCGTATCCACCGCCAGATGACTCGCCACTTCACCGCCTGCATGGCCGCCCATTCCATCACAGAGCACGTACAGAGCGCGTCCCTGAACCAGTCGCCCAGACGGACGCTCTGATTTGCTGACCTCGGTCGAAAGGCTGAAGAAGTCCTCGTTGTGTTCGCGCTGCTGTCCGACGTCGGTTCGCGCCGAATCTTCCAACATGGAGAGCTGCATGGGCAACACGACCGTCGGCATGTCATCCATAGCCGCTTCGCTAAGATCCGCTAAGTCAGCCACATCAACTTCGTCCATGGCGGCCTCTAATTCATCAGTTTCAACAGGTTCAGGATAGGGCGTCATGGGGGGTGCGATCTCAGTATAGGGATGGAACTATGGGTTTGATAATACAGAGATTATCGTGAAAAAGTTGTTGAGTGATTCGGGTGATGACTCAATTTAAGGTGAATCTTTAGGGATTGGACTTGAAATAGGAGCTGTTCGCATTATTTCTTGTAATTTGAGTTTGTGACTTAGGTCTGGGATTTGAAATTTTGCTTTGAGAAGGATATATTATCATCTCTGATCATTCCCCATCGATCGGCAATTCCCTCAGGGCTACATTCTGACGTTACAATAAGTCTCGTGAGAATACAGACTCACACAGCACAACATAACGGATCCTTTACACCCCAACAATTATGACGGTTGCCACTCCCCCAAAAACTCAGTACGAAGCTGTCATCGGTTTGGAAACGCACTGCCAGTTAAGCACCGCGACCAAGATTTTTTCCGATAGCTCGACCGTCTTTGGGGCGACGCCCAATACCCATATCGATCCGATTTGCATGGGGTTGCCCGGTGTGCTCCCGGTGCTTAACCAGAAAGTGCTCGAATATGCCGTCAAAGCTGGACTCGCGCTCAATTGTGCGATCGCGCCCTACAGTAAGTTCGATCGGAAGCAGTATTTCTATCCTGATCTCCCTAAAAACTACCAAATCTCGCAGTTTGACCTGCCGATCGCGGAACATGGCTGGGTCGAAATCGAAATCTACGACAAAAAATCCGGCACCTCCAACCGCCGAAGAATTGGCGTGACCCGGCTCCATATGGAAGAAGATGCGGGCAAGCTCGTCCATGGCGGCAGCGACAGTATTGCGGGGTCTACGTATTCGCTGGTGGACTACAACCGTGCAGGCGTACCGCTGATCGAAATCGTCTCCGAACCCGATCTTCGCACTGGACAGGAAGCGGCGGAATATGCACAAGAAATTCGCCGAATCGTCCGATATTTGGGCGTGTGCGACGGGAATCTCCAAGAAGGGTCGCTGCGCTGTGATGTGAATATTTCTGTCCGTCCGGTGGGCACAGAGCGCTTCGGCACCAAGGTCGAGATCAAAAACATGAACTCTTTCAATGCGATTCACCGGGCGATCGATCATGAAATTGAACGTCAAGTGATCGAAATCGAAGCAGGCGGCACCATTGTCCAAGAGACCCGTCTGTGGGATGAAGGCACGCAAACGACTCGGAGTATGCGGATCAAAGAAGGCGCGAGTGACTACCGCTATTTCCCAGAGCCGGATCTTGGCCCTATTGAAGTCTCCGCTACGCAGCGTGAGGACTGGAAAACGGAGCTGCCGGAATTGCCCATCAGTAAGCGCCATCGTTACCAAGATGATCTCTTGTTGTCTCCCTACGACACCAAGGTGCTGACGGACGATCGCACCATTGCCGAATACTTTGAAGCAACAATAGCCGCAGGCGCACCCGCCAAGCAGTCGGCGAACTGGATCATGGGCGACATCAGCGCTTACCTGAACGTCCACACGGGCGTAGCCATTGGCGACCTGAAACTTCAGCCTAGCGCTCTAGCCGAGCTGATTAACCTAATCGAAGACGGCACCATCAGCAACAAAATTGGCAAGGATATCCTGCCTGAACTGCTAGAAAAGGGCGGATCGGCCAAAGCGATCGTGGCCTCGAAGGGATTGGTGCAAATTTCCGATCCGGCGGTGATTGAATCAGCGGTCGATGAAATTATTGCAGCCTTCCCAGACGAGCTGTCACAATTTAAGAGCGGTAAGACTAAAATGCTTGGTTTCTTCGTCGGTCAGGTGCTGAAGAAAACAGGCGGCAAGGCTGATCCAAAGTTAACCAATCAGATTGTGGCGAAAAAATTGAATGGCTAGGTTCGATCGGACGTGTCGGTAAAGATTGCTCCCGCTCAAGACTGAAGAGGTCAGAATGCCTAAAACGGCTTTAGAGCTAACCCATAGAGAACAATCTCGCTATTCGCCCGATCGGCATCGAGGTCAAGAGTCTGATGCTGATCGGTTTACCGCCGCCTGGGAGATTGTTCCCCATCTCGCGGCACGGTTGCGGACCGAGTTTGGGGCAACCCAGGTTACGGTATTTGGCTCTTTGCTTAATAAATCCGCTTATACTCGCTGGTCTGACATTGATTTGGCCGCCTGTGGTATTTCACCAACGCAATTTTATCGGGCGATCGGTTGTTTGAATGATATGGCAAGCGGGTTTCAGGTTGATCTCGTTGATCCTAGCTCTGCCGATTGTCGTAATTCTGTCAAACAACGGATTGCGCAATTCGGCATTGAGGTTTAGGCCATGGACTTGACCGTTTTGGCACAGCGATTAGGTGATGAACTGTCTGAAATTGAGCAGATTATTGCTCGGATACAAACCGCATGGCAGCAATTTCAACGATCGGATGATAACCTCTATCTGGACAGCGTAGCACTGAATTTACACGGCTTTTATAACGGATTAGAGCATTTGTTTGAACTGATTGCGCTCCATGTTGACGCCTCTCGACCAGAAGGGACCAACTGGCATCAACGAATTTTAGACCAAATGGCATTAGAGGTTCCCTCCATCCGTCCTGCGGTCATTTCAGCCAAAACCCGCGATCGGCTAACCGATTACCGTCGGTTTCGGCATATTGTTCGGCATACCTACACATTCCAGTTTGATCCCGATCGAATTCAGCCCTTTATTGAAGCTCTGACGCCGACCTTCGAGCAAGTCAACGCAGAGCTAATTGCATTTGTGCAGTTTATTGAATATTCAGCAAGTTCAGAGGCTTAGAGCAACCGATCGATCATCCGATCGGCCTGCCCCGCGTAGCTGCCGCCGAATAGATTGAAGTGATTGAGGATGTGGTAGAGGTTGTAGAGATTTTTGCGGGAGGGGTAGTTGGGATCTGTCGGGTAGACTTCGGTGTACCCGGCGTAAAACTCAGGCGAGAAGCCGCCGAATAGCTCAGTCATGGCGAGGTCCACCTCCCTGTCGCCCCAGTACAGTGCCGGATCGAATATCACGGGTTCGCCGCTCCGGGTGATTCCAGCGTTTCCACCCCAGAGATCGCCGTGGACAAGTGAGGGTGTGGGTTTGTGGTCGGCGAGTAAGCTCGGAATCGCAGCGAGTAATCGATCGCCCTGCTTGAAGTGAGCACCCTTTTGCTTTGCCAAATCCAGTTGGACCCCAATCCGATGCACTTGCCAAAATTCAGCCCAGTGTTCGGTCCAGGGATTGAGCTGAGGTGTTAGTCCGATCGTGTTGGCTTGGGTCCAGCCGAAGCGGAGACTGCCGGAGACTTGGTGGAGACGGGCAAGCTGTCGTCCAAACTCGCTTGAGGGGATGCTCGGTCCAATATCCAGGAATTCTAGAACGAGGTAGCTGATGGCGTCTGTGGTGCCTGTACAGATGGGAGTCGGGACGCGGATGGTGTGGGTATTGGAGAGCTGTCGCAGGGCTTCGGCTTCGGCCTCGAACATAGCGATGCGATCGGCGTGATTGGTTTTGAGAAAATAGGGATGGGACACGTCTAAAATTTGGCCAGAGAGTTTGTAGGCTGAGTTGATATCGCCACCGCTGATGGGTTGGCTCTGGTGGATTTCAAAGGGGATCCCTATGGCGAGGGTGATGCTTTGGGCGATCGATCGTTTAATTTGAGCGGTGAGTTGGGGCATGGGGGTTTGGCGAATTACTTCCAGATTTTAGTTCCGTCCATTAAGCTGGTGTGAAGGAAACAGACTGTTTTTGGGAAAGAGCGGAAATAATGCAGTACGAAATTTCTTGGGTAAACAATCTGGCCGAGGTCTCGCGCGATGCCTGGGATGCGATGGCGAAAAGGCTGAAGACGCCGTTTTTTGAGTGGGATTGGTTACGCAATATGGAGACGTCGGGCAGCACAACCGCACGATCGGGCTGGTTGCCGAATCATCTGCTGGTGTGGCAGGGAGAGGCTCTAGTGGCCGCTGCTCCGCTGTATCTGAAGGGGCATAGCTATGGGGAGTTTGTCTTTGATAACCAGTGGGCGGAGTTGTCTCAGCGCCTAGGTCGGGAGTATTATCCGAAGCTGCTCGGGATGTCGCCGTTTACTCCGGCGGAAGGCTACCGATTTTTGATGGCAGAGGATGCGGATGAAGACGCGTTGACGGAGCTGATGGTGGCGGCGATCGATCAGTTTTGTGTGCGTAATCATCTTTCCGGTTGTAATTTTTTATACGTCGATGCAGAATGGCGATCGCAGCTTGAACGTCTGGGCTATTGTGCGTGGCGACATCATAACTATGTCTGGAAGAATCGGGACTATCAGAGTTTTGATGATTATTTGAGTGGGTTCAATGCGAATCAACGGCGGAATATCAAACGAGAGCGAAAGTCCATTGAGAAAGCGGGGCTTACGTTTCAAGTGTTCACAGGCAATGAGATTCCAGCGCATTTGTTTCAACGGATGTATGAGTTTTATGCGGATACGTGTGACAAGTTTGGTTGGTGGGGGAGCAAGTATTTGACAGAGAAGTTTTTTGAAGATTTGGAAGGGATTTGGCGTGACAAAGTAGTGTTTTTTGCGGCTTACGGCGAACATGATATGCATCATCCAGTAGGGATGTCGTTTTGTTTGAGAAAAGACGATCAGCTTTACGGTCGCTACTGGGGATCGACAGTGGAGATTGATTGTTTACATTTTGAAGCGTGTTATTACCAGCCGATCGAATGGGCTATTGCTAACGGAATTCGGTTTTTCGATCCCGGTGCTGGCGGTAAACATAAAATACGTCGCGGGTTTCCAGCGCTTGCCAATCATTCACTTCATCGTTTCTACGATCCGCAACTGGCTCAGATTTTAAGAGGAAATATCGATCGGATTAATGAAATGGAACAAGCTGAAATTGATTCGGCCAACGAAGATCTTCCGTTTAAACCGTAAATTCCCATGGCTCAATTTAAAACCGATTTAGACTATCTAAGTCGGTTGTATGGTGCCGTGCAACAATACTTTTTAGAGTTTTTAAGATTTTAGTAGCGTTCGTTTTTTCGCTGTATTCGCGGGAGTGCTCGATGTGTAGGGTGGGGCGATCGCTGTCAATCGCGCTCACGAGGGCTTTGACGAAGGTCCAACTATCGGCAATGGTATATAGCAGTCCGACATGATTCGTGAGAATCAGATTCCTTCTGGGAAAGCCTTTCAGAGAAAAGTTATCTCACAGATGAGATCGGATTGCTATAGCAGCCGAACATCTCTTGAGGATCTTCTCCATTATCTTCCCAGTTCAACCGGGCGGCAGCGATCAGTTCGCCGTAGAGTTGGGCGATCGGGTTTTGACCTTCTACTTCGTGTTTGGTTTCGACCATGACGAGATAGGGCACTTCTATTCGTCCTGTAATGCTTTTTCCAATGACGCCATCGGCAATCCCTTCTAGGGAAAAATGTTCATAGCTAGCTTGAACGGGAACGCCTGCTAATGCCCGTACGTCACCTCGTTCTGAAAGTTGAAGTAAGGGGTAAATGGCTCGGGACCAAATCGTAGATTCATTGAGTAAATGAACCGGATCGGCATCTAGCATTTGTTCTAAATCGGTGATGCGTTCTTGTTCGCGAGGGTTTAGGGTCAGGCTGTCTACTTGAGTCCATGGATAATCTCGAATGCCATTTTCTTTGATGTGAACGATGCGCTTCAGGTCTGCTAATGAAAGTTTAGAAAAGGTAAGTGATATCATAATTTTGTTGCTCTCAAGCGATGATGACAGTCTTTCCACCGATTAAACAATCTCGATCGCTGTACCTATTAAATTATAAGCCGCGATGCTTTAAATCCACGATATAATGTACTTTAATTGACATTGCAGGCGATCGTCCCATGGTCCAATTTCTCCCCCCCAGCATTCACAAAACTCCCGTCTCATTAGAAGCCTTTTTAGAAATGCCTGAGACCAAGCCCGGTCGTGAATGGATTGCAGGAGAAATCATCCAAAAACCTATGCCCAAAGGAAAACACAGTGCGATTCAAAGTGAATTTGTAGCAACGATTAATGCAGAACTAAAACGATCGAAAATAGCACGGGGGTTTACTGAGCTACGTTGTACGTTTGGGGGCCGATCGACCATTCCTGACATTTCCGTCTTTGCATGGGAACGGATTGTGCGAGACGTTTCAGGAGAAGTTGCCGACGTTTTTAATCATGCTCCAGATTGGACCATAGAAATCTTATCTCCTGACCAAAGCCAAACCAAAGTCGTCAAAAATATTGTTCATTGCCTTAAGCATGGCACTCAAATGGGATGGATGATTGACCCAGGCGATCGGACGGTTCTTGCGTATCGACCTAATCAAGAGATTGCTATTTTTGATGCTGATGAGGAGATGCTTCCTATGCCTGAATTTGCACGCAGTCTACAGTTGACGATCGGAGAACTCTTTGGCTGGCTGACTGATTAAATATCAAAAAACATAATCTAATTCATTTTTGTAAAATCTGATCGATCGTTGAGTTCACCTCTCTCCTCAATGATGATTTGAGAAGTGGGCGTGGTGAGAATGGGAAGGGTGTTGACGAAGTTGATAAAGTCTGATTCGCTGATCTGGGTTGGTGCGATCGCAGTGGTGACAAAGCCGGATGCTTGGAGGCGATCGAGGAGTGAACTTGTTTCAGGTTCAATGATTTGAAGTTGGATGGTTTGGTGGTTTTGTAGTTCGAGAGGAATGGTGGGGTATGGAACTTCGTCTCGATAGGTGGCGGTAATGGTTAGCACGGGTGAAGATTTCTCCAAGATTAATTGGTTCTTAGGACGATTATAGCGTTGTGCGGATGCCGGGAGAAGAGCGATCGTCTTTAGTTATTGCAAAGGAGGGGCGATCGCTTTTATCAACTAAAACACCTTCCTTTTTCCATGATCTTTTTGACTGAAGCCTACCTAGTTTGTTTTGGAAGAATTAAATTAGTCTGAGGGATTTGGGAATTAGGTTGCGTCGGAGGTGCAGGCTTTGCGATTGTGCTTAAATTCACGGTTCCTTCTGAACAAGTTGGTTCGTTATTAACCAGTTTCGGTGCAGGCAAATCCCCGATTCCTGGTTTAGCAGCTTCACAGATAACCACAATGGTGAGCCGATCTTTCTCAGTCGGAAGGATGAAAATTCCACCCGTATAACCTCGCAATTCTGCTGATTTAGAAGTTCCAAGTAATTGAACACCGTCATTCCCGATCGGTTTTACGTCATAGTGATAGTTCTTACTTTGTGAATCAAAACCTATATCTAGCTGTGAAAATGAGGTCGGAAACTTAGAATTTTTAAAAAAGAAAGCTTGAGAGTAACGGTTCATGATCTCAACAATATTTTTTGACTCTCGCTCTAGCGAATTGTGTTTAGCCGCTGTCATTCCTTGTGGAGCTGTCGCAATATCTGAAGTTTTCACGAATCGAATGGCATTATCTGGCATGGAAAGTGGAAGAGGCTGACGAGGATCTTGTCGAAGTAGAACTCGCATTTTCCCTGGCTCATCAAATTCGATCAACGTTGCTATTTTCTGGCCCGACATTTCAACTTCAATTTGGATTGGATTTTTTGTTACATCAAGACGATAGGGTCCAATCTCAACCCCGATAGCGTTCCCATCTTTCTGAGGAGTAGCGGAATATATTAATCCAGTATTTGTAAAACCAATAATTTGTCCTGAATTGTCAAATTTCCATTGTCCATGTAGTTTTTGTAAGATAGCTGAATCTTTCCCGATCGCAGGAGATGGTTCAGATTTCGACTCTGTTCTGCCCTGCACCTGCTTAGATGGACTACAACCTACTAATATCGTTGCTAAGACTAATCCATAAACCGTAACCCAAATAGTTCGCATCTTAATCATGGTAATCACAACAGAGGAATAACACATTTCATTATCATCACCTTGGGACGATTAGAACCCACTATCCGATCCAAACTCACCGATTTTGCAAAACAATTATTACATAACCCGAGCAGTGGCTAAAATACTGACCTAATCTGGTAAGCGCAAACGATCGCGATCGGAGGCACAATAGAGGAATCCTTGAGAGAGACTTTTGTCGTCTTTTACCCGTTATGATGACGCGCGTACCTAGATTTATTATTGTTCTAGCTAGTTTGATTGCGATTTTGGTGTTCACGCTGTGGCTCTTGAGTGCGCTGTCGCAAATTTCAGAGCTGCTGAATACTTATCCTTATTTGGGGACGGCGCTGATTTCAATTTCCATTGCGCTGGTTCTGACGCTGATTGGGCTGATGCTTTGGTATCTGGTAATTTTGCCGAAGCGCACCGATGCCCGTCGCCGCAAAGCCCAAGCTCACCGCCCGATCGCCCCGACCGATAAAACCGAAGCCGCTACCCAAAAGCTAGAGGCCGTCCGGCTTCAAGTTGAACAGCTTCAAGATGAGATTAGCAAGCAAGAATTAATCGCCCGATCGCGCATCATTCAAGAAAATTTGGCAAAAGGCGAACTGTCCATTGTGATTTTTGGGACCGGGTCTGCGGGGAAGACGTCGCTGGTCAATGCGCTGATGGGACGCATGGTGGGACAGGTGGGGGCAGCGATGGGGACGACGCAAATTGGTGAAACCTATCGCATTCAAATTCGTGGAATCGATCGTGAGATTTTCATCACCGACACGCCTGGAATCCTGGAGGCGGGAATCGAAGGCACCGATCGTGAACGGCTGGCAAAGACGCTGGCGACGGATGCTGATTTGTTACTCTTTGTGGTGGATAACGATATTCGGCAATCTGAATTTGCGCCGTTGGAATTGCTTGCTCGCATTGGAAAACGATCGATTCTGGTGTTCAATAAATGCGATCGCTATCCGATTCAAGATCAAGATCTGATTTTACAATCCCTGCGCGATCGGGTTTCTGGGCTGATTGCGGCGACGGATGTAATTCGAGTCTCTGCCTGTCCGCCGAGGGTGCAACTGAACACGGGAGAGTGGGTGAATCCGGACCCGGATATCATGCCGTTGATTCGTCAGGTGGCGGCGGTGTTGCGATCGGAGGGGGACGATTTGTTGGCCGACAATATTTTGCTCCAGTCTCAACGATTAGGGGATGAAACGCGGCGACTGCTGGACCAACAACGGCGTCGGGAAGCGGAGAAAATCGTCGATCGTTTTCAGTGGATTGGGGCGGGAGTTGTGGCCGTGACGCCTGTTCCGGTGGTGGATTTGCTGGCGACGGCTGCGGTGAATGCGCAGATGGTGGTGGAACTGGGCAAAGTTTATGGCTGTGAGATTAATAGCGATCGGGGGCGGGAACTGGCGATGTCGTTGGCTAAGACTTTAGTAAGTTTGGGATTGGTGAAGGGGGCGGTGTCGTTGGTGGCGGCGGTGTTGCAGGTGAGCGTGGTGGGATTGCTGGTGGGAAGGGCGATTCAGGGGATTAGTGCAGCGTATTTGACGCGGATTGCGGGGCGGAGTTTTATGGAATATTTCCAACGGGATCAGACGTGGGGCGATGGTGGCATGGCGGAGGTGATTCAGCAACAGTTTCAGTTGAATCGGCGAGATGAGTTTATCCGTGCGTTTGTGCAAGATGCGATCGATCGGGTAGTTCGACCGTTCAAACTCGAAGACGAACTCAAAGAGTCGCCGCTCGTTAAGCGAAAGGACGATCGGTAAGGGTGGTGGGGTCGCTCAACCTAGCCTATATAATAGGATTAATTTGCCATAATTTCTGTCCAAAATATTTGGAGGTTATATGACTACCGTCACAGCTCCGAGATCATTGATTGATAGACTGTTGCTAGATGTAAGCCATGCCAAGCTGACTGTAACTCCAGAACACTTTGACCAACTTTGCCTGGATAACCCAGATTTACGCCTTGAATTAACGAGAGATGGAGAATTAATTGTTATGCCTCCAACGGGTGGTGAAAGTAGTGAAAAGAATGGTGATTTGTTCGGAGAAGTTTGGTACTGGAACCGACAAACCGATCGAGGTCGAGTATTCGACTCCTCGGGTGGCTATGACTTTACGGCATTGGGAGGCGGTAAAGTAGCGCCGGATGTTTCCTGGATTGAAAAGTCTCGATTAGAGAGCATAGAAATTGTTGGTTTTATTCCAGTGGTGCCTGACTTTGTCATTGAACTCCGGTCTGCCACCGATAACCTGAAGCCGCTACAGGAAAAAATGAAAGAATATCAGCGGCTAGGCGTGAAGCTGGGCCTACTGGTCAATCCCAAAAATAAGCAGGTTGAAGTTTATCGTCTTGGGCAGGATGCAGTAGTGTTGGAGTGGCCGAGTACGATCGATTGTGGTGAGATGATGCCAGGTTTTGTCCTCAGCCTGAGCCGCATTTGGTAATTAATAGTTCTCAACACCCTGCCTTGGACTGAATTAGTTGATATTCGTAAGTCCCAAGGTTTTGACCAACGATAAAGAGTGAGAATCGATCGGAAAAGTGATGACCTGTGCCGTATCTATAGGTTGCCACTACTCTGTATTACATATGAGCAAACGATCGAAATAGTTCTAAGTGTTCTATCTAAAAGCTAACGGCTCAAATCAGCGGCGACAAAGAATCTGTACGATTTACCAACCCTCCTTCGATTGTCCGCTGCATTGCGGTTGTTATGCGGCAGCCCAACGACAAAATCATCAGTTGTCTTCTGTCATCTCTTTGGCAACGAGCGCTTGAACGCCCAAGCGATAAACTCAGTCACAACTATCACCACCACGATGTAAATGAGGATCGGGATGCCTAGCATGTATGAGGAGATAATGATCATAGCAAGTACAAAGGAAGCGTAGTCCCTAAATGCCTCCAACGGAATTATGCAGCTAGAAAAGGATAGAGCTGGTGGAACTGCACTACACCCGAACATCGCCAGCAACGGCAATCCGAAGCTGAGAGAGTAGAGGATGATCCGTAGGAGGATAATCTGTCGTTTGTTGGCAGGACTCATGGTCGGAGCACTCCTAAAGTTCTTGTGATGCCTAACAATTATTAGTCAGAAAGTTTCCGTATAAACGCCCCAGAACGATGATATTCAGAAACTTTCCATATCCACCCGTTCAACATCTTTAGCCCAGTTGGGCGATCGCTTCAAACTGGTCAAAATCTTCTAGGAGGACGATACGATGAGCAGCGATAATCTGACGAATGCGCTGTTTTCAGTTGCACTCGCCTGTTGTAGCATCCCCACAATATCGCTGATATCAACCGCACGAGTGGCTATAAGCTTGAGGATAAGCAGGTAAGGCAGATTGATAACAGATAAACTCGCACCTGTTGAATGCGGTTGGGAGAAATTTCGGCTATTGTAAATCCTGGTTCATCACTTGATGTCCAAGTACTCACTATCTCTTGGCTAGTTCATACTGTAAAATCTCGACCTGCTCCCGAAGCTTCCCAGGATTGAGCACCGGGTCGCAATCCTCAAACGTTACCCCATCGGCATCCAAGAACTGTGATAGCGCCATCTCCACCACAAACTCCGTCGAGAACTTTCGCTCCAGCGCATAAGCCTCCAGGGCCAACCGGATTTTCTCTGGCACCTCGATTCGCAACTCAGATGTAGCACTGGATGTCTGCATCGTTAAACCTCGCGTGGGGGATATACAACATTATAGGGAGGCCGCACCAGTAGGAGCAAACGTCCCTCGATCGTATCCAACTCTGTCGCAAATATCTTATTCGTCAGAGGTGCTACAGCAATCCTCAGTTCATGGGCCGCATATCCATCAATCAAGGCATAGCTTAATGCTTTATGCCCACCCTGAAACCGCATACGGATATTGGCAGATTTTCCGATGTACAAAATCTGACCCAGTCGTCGTAGGGCGTAGATGCCCTCTGCTTGAGGTAAGTTGCTCGATCGCTTAATCAGACGATGGCAGGTCTCAAAGTCATCCCGCAGAACCTCCAGAATCCTGGCAACCTCAGCATTAATTGCATGATCACTTGGTCTGGTCATCTCGATCGATCGCCTAATACTAGAACCTCAACATCATGCAAAGATTCGGTGTTGGAGAGACGGCATTTGTCGTCGCACTTGTTGGATGCGGTTGGGTGAAATCTCGGCGATCGCAAACCCTGGTTCAGTTCCGGCATCCGACAGGACGGTTCCCCAAGGATCGATGATTAGCGCATGACCGTGGGATTGGCGAATGCTGTTGTGCCATCCGGTTTGGGCTGGGGCGATCGTGTAACAGGTGTTTTCGATCGATCGGGCTTGGAGCAACACTTGCCAGTGATCTTTCCCGGTGTAGGCGGTAAATGCGGCGGGAATAAAGAGGACGTCGGTTTCTTTCCGAGAGAGATGACGAAAGAGTTCTGGAAAGCGAACGTCGTAGCAAATAGATAATCCCAAGTTCCCAAAATCCGCCGAGGCATAGACGCTGGGTAATTCAGACCCAGGAACGACGGTAGCGGATTCGAGGTAGGTGTTGCCGTCTGGGACGTTCACATCAAAGAGATGAACTTTTTCGTACCGTGCTATTTCATTGCCGTCCTTATCCACGAGGAGCGCGGTGTTATAGACTTTGCCTTCGCCTGCGGGGACTGGATAACCGCCGCCCAAGATCATGACTTGATAGCGTTGGGCCATGGTCTTTAGAAATTTTTCACTCTCCAGGGCGATCGATTCTGCCTGCGCGATTTTGGCGAGTTCATCGCCGAGGAATGAAAAATTTTCAGGGAGTCCGATGACTTCCGCACCCCGCCGAACGGCGAGATCGATGAGGTCTTCAGCTTGGCTCAGATTTTTTTTCAAATCTGGCACGCTGGTCATTTGAATGGCCGCCGCAAGGTAGGATTTCATAGCTTTATTGTCTGTAAGATAAATAGGCTGAACTTAGCATGAAGGCCCACACGTCGTCGTTAGTTCAGTATCCCCCCAAACGGCTCAGGCGATCGGGGGAATAGACGATGATTTCCTAGCGAAGCCGGGTGTTGGCCTAACCCCGCGTCATCTGTGACCACACCCGAGTCGGCAAGCCCCACACATAAATGAACCCTTCCGCCGCCCGATGGTCAAACTGATCGCCTGCACCGTAAGTTGCCAAGTCCTCCGCATACAGTGAATTGACGGATTTACGACCGACGATCGTGGCATTGCCTTTAAATAGCTTAACGCGGACAATCCCAGTAACGCGTTCTTGGGTGTTGTGAACAAAAGCATCGATCGCACTTTTGAGCGGGCTATACCAGAGACCGTTGTAAACCATTTGGCCGTAGGTTTCTTCGATGCCGCGTTTGTACATCGTCACATCCTTTGCCAGGGTGAGGCTTTCGAGATCGCGGTGCGCATGAATCAGCATGATCAAGGCCGGGGTCTCGTAGATTTCGCGGGACTTAATGCCCACCAGACGATTTTCTAACATATCGATGCGTCCAATGCCATGGTTGCCCACGATCGCATTCAAGTACACAAAAATCTCGACGGGTCCGTAGGCTTGACCGTTGACCGCAACCGGAATCCCTTTTTCAAACTCGATTTCGAGATATTCGGGTTCGTTGGGCGTGTCCTCAATGCGCTTAGTGAGGGCAAAGACTTCTTCCGTGGGTTCGTAGTATGGGTCTTCTAACGGTCCAGCTTCTACGCTGCGGCCCAAGAGATTTAGGTCTACGCTGTAGGGAGATGACTTTTTCACTGGAGACGGAATTCCGCAGCGTTCCCCGTAGGCTATGGTTTCCTCGCGGCTCATGCCCCATTCGCGTGCAGGGGCTAGGACTTTGAGATTGGGGTTCAGGGCTGCGATCGCCACATCAAAGCGCACTTGATCGTTGCCTTTGCCTGTACAGCCGTGAGCCACAGCATCGGCTCCGTATTTTTCGGCAGCTTCGACGAGAAGTTTGGCGATTAGGGGCCGTGCGAGGGCGGTGGAGAGCGGATAGCGGTTTTCGTAGAGGGCGTTGGCTTGGAGGGCCGGAAAGGCGTAGTTTTGAATGAATTCTAACTTTGCGTCTGCCACCAGCGAAATTGATGCGCCGGAATTGAGTGCCTTTTGACGGATGGGTTCGAGTTCGTCGCCTTGGCCTAGGTCAGCGGCCAGAGTAATAACTTCTTCAACGCCCCATTCTTGCTTGAGATACGGAATACAGACGGAGGTATCTACCCCACCAGAATACGCCAATACCACCTTTTTCGCTCGCCCCATGACTCATCCTCACGCTAACTTTGACAACGTTCAATCTTAAGCGATGACGCACGCGAATGCATTGACAATTTCTGTGATGCGGTGATTTGTCTAGAGTTGATCTGGATTTGATTTAGGGCGTAGACGGGATTTATGCAGGAAGACAGAGAGATTATGGCACATAGTCTGCAACGGGATACATGATTAAATCGTGAAAGTAACTTAATATTTGATTACAAAAATTTTAGTTTCAAATCCTATGGTTAGTAAGACACCATTTTACATTCCCTCATTAGATGGAATTCGTGTTGTTGCATTTTCGATCGTCTTTTTAGCTCATGCAGGCTTGGGACAATGGATTCCGGCAGGCTTTGGCGTTACTATATTTTTCTTTTTGAGTGGATATCTTATTACGACGTTGATTCGTCGGGAATGTGAAAAGTTTGGAGATTTAGATTTTAAACTATTTTACATGAGACGAATTCTTCGGATTTGGCCTTCTTTTTACTTGACGTTAATCGTTGCCATTGGGTTGACTTTAATGGGCTTTTTGTCGGGTTCTTTGGAGTTACCCGCTGTATTGATCCAATTCTTTCATGTCGCAAATTACGGGGTGATGAACGGTTGGACGGCGATGGCTCCGGGAACGGATGTTTACTGGTCTTTGGCGGTAGAAGAGCATTTTTATCTGATTTCCCCTTGGTTTTACCTATTCTTGATTCGCTGTAAACTTACATCAAAGCAGCAGGCGGCGGTCATGTGGACTCTGTGCGCGCTCATTTTGATGTGGCGATGTATCTTAGTCTTTGGGTTGAATGCTCCGGAGACTCGGGTGTTCTATGGAACAGATACTCGAATTGATTCTATTCTGTTTGGCTGTATCTTAGCGGTGCATGGCAATCCAATGCTTGATCATTCATCAATTTCTTCAGTTGGGGCGACAGAACACGCTTCAATTAACACTCGATCGAAACGACTATTACTCCCGCTTGGGTTTGGACTATTGGCAATTTCTTTCGTTATTCGGAATGCAGAATTTCGTGAAACATTGCGCTATACAATTCAGGGGTTGGCCTTAATCCCCATTTTTATTGTTGCGATTCGTGAACCTAAATTTATTCTGTTTCGTTGGCTTAATATTGGGTGGATTCGGTTTTTAGGGTTGATGAGTTATTCTCTGTACTTGATTCATCATGTGGTCATTATAGGAGTGAGGTCTTGGGGTCGTCAGTTGCATCCGATGTCTCAGGGTGCGCTGTCTCTCGGCCTTTCGATCGCGATCGCTCATGCCTTGTATGTCACGATCGAACAGCCCATGGCTCAGATTCGCAAGCAGTTTGCTCGGCACTCTGAGGCAAATTGGCACTGAGGCAAATGATCGAAGCAGCCCACGAGAGGGCAAAAGGCTATTCGTAGGCTGCTCCTGTAACCCATTCCTTATTACTCTTTAACTGATTTTACCGAATCGCCGACCTTGAAACCCGAACCTGAAATGACCTTCCCCACGGCATAATCACGGGCCACTTCAATGATTTCAAGCTTGCCAATGGATGAACTTACGCTGCGAATGACTTTCCCTGTTGACGGGTCTTTCACTTGCTTCGTGACGCGTTCGACGGAAATTTTCATCCCATTGGTAAAACCTGCGGCTGATCCTTTGTTTAACGTCACCTGTCCGCCGCCAATGTCCGCGATCATCGCTTCCAATCCGCTCCCAGAGTACGCTGATAACTTTGAAGACGACTCGACTACAGTGCCCACCATTTGCGTCACCGCCTTATCGGCTGCCGAACTCAGCAGTGTGTCGTTGTTTGCCGTGGCTTCACTGCCACCGATTCCGAGGACTTGGACGGAGCCACTGCCTTGTTCTGCTTGACCTTGGCCTTTTGCCGTGGCAATAATCTCACCCGTGGTCGTGTCTACGAGACGCGCTGTGATTTGGACATTTGCGATATTCGTTTTCTTCGCATTGCCAAAGAGTCCGCCAAAGCTAAAACCAGATGATTTTTGATCGACGTTGAATTGGGTAATGCTACCAATCAGCACGGCTTCTACCCCGAGGAGTTTGCCGATTTGGGCCGCAGATCCAGCATCCACCCGACCCGAATCTCCTAAATTCTGCTCTCGGAGAATCGCTTCAATCTTACTCCGTTCGATCACCCGGTAAGATCCACTTTCCACTAGCTTATTGACAATGATATCGCCAATACCTTTCGATGCACCCTGGCCCATCCAGCCGGAAGCGAAAGGATTTCCGCTGACGCTGCCACTATCAAAATCAAGGACCGCAATGCGACGTTTCTGGACGGACTGAGCTTGCGCGATCGTGATTGTGGCAGGCATTTCAGTCGCGATCGCCATGACGGGCGTCCCGAAACTGGTCAATACCATGATTGAGAGGGCGATCGGAGTTGAATGAAGATTGGAGGCCATGTCAATTTGTCCCTTTTTGAAAATTTGAAAATAAGTTACAACTACACAATATTACTTAATTCGCCTAATATTGGTTCAGTATGGTTCAGGATGCAATGCTGAATCTGTCCAAAACGGGCCAAAACCAGTTGCACAGTTCTCGTCCTGTCCACACAATACTGATGGTCTGACTCTAAAAAGTGGTTCCAGCATCACACTTTACAGGATCTTTTTTATACAATCCGTATATTCACTTAAACTTTACCTCACCTGTAGACTTCTACACCTCAAGCGATCGCACCGATATTTACACCATCATCGAAATCAGCCTAATCATATTTGAAAATCCGGCCTACAACTGGGGGATTCCGAGGCTTACCGGGCGACGAACATTCGCTCAATTACAATATTAACGTTTAGCCCATTCTGGAACAGGTGTCACAAACTCTAGTCGATCGCCCGATCGGGGATGCCGAAACCCTAATTTCTGCGCGTGCAAAAAGTACCCACAATCTCCCGGCACCGCAATCTCGTCCCAGCTCTGCGCCACGATCGCCCCGCCCCCACTTTCATACAACGGATCGCCGACTAACGGATGCCCCACCGATGCGAGATGAATCCGAATCTGATGGGGCCTTCCGGTGAAGATTTCAACTTCGGCTAGCGTAGAGTCCGATCGCCGCTCCAACACCCGTACCGTACTGCTTGCAACTAATCCCGTTTCAGAGGCTGCGAATAACTCTCCCAACACCGGATGCGGAACTTTACCAATGCGAGTCTCAATACCGAACCGATCGCACTGAATCACACCACTCGCCAACGCAACGTACACCTTTTGGATGTCTCGATCGCGCATCTGACGGGTCAGTTCAGCCTTCGCCACCGTCGATCGAGCTAGCAACATCAATCCCGAAGTCCCACGTCCCAAACGGTGAATTGGAATCGGTGGGTTCTCCGGATACAATGCCGACAGCAATCGCAACAGCGTATTCTCCAGAAATCCACCACCGGGCATCACAGGTAATCCTGAGGGTTTGCTAATGACGACTAAATCCGGATCTTCATGAAGAACCTCGATCGATCGAGGCACCTCGGGTTCGTCCCAAGGTGGACGGTGGTAAACCAGAGTTTGATGTACCTTCAGAATTTCGCTAGTGTCACACAAGCGATCGCCCAATCTCACCGCGCCCGATCGAATTCGGGATTTCCATTCTGATTTACTTGAATGGGTGTAGCGTTCTGCATAATATTGCAACACTGTTTTTCCAGCCGTTTGCTTTGTAATTCGATCATAATAAGTCCAGCCATTGTTCATAATCAGACACTTGCGATCGTTAGAGTTAAGGGTTCAGAGTTAAGGGTTCAGACGTCAGTTTAATAGTATGATAAAGCTACTGCGTTGAGTAACTCTCATGTCTAATGAAGCAGAGAAAAGTGGTGGAGAGACGATCGATCATGACAAGAATTTCAAGGAATTAATTTCGACGTTTTTCCTAGAATTTCTAGAACTGTTTCTGCCGGAAATCGCCAGTACGATCGACCCAGGCTCAATCAAATTCTTGCAACAAGAATATTTCACCGATCTAGTCGATGGAGAAAAGAAGATTATTGATTTGTTGGTAGAAGTGAAGCAATCAGGGCGAGATACAACTTTTCTCATTCATATCGAAGCCCAAGCATCCAGCAAGTCTCATTTCAATAGACGAATATTCCACTATTTTGCAATCCTTCATCAGCGGCACATGAAGGATATCTATCCCATCGTGATTTTCTCATTTGATGAACCCTATCGCCCAGAAAAAAACACGTACAAGGTGGAGTTTCCAACCCGCAAGGTCTTGGAATTTAGTTTTGAATCGATCCAACTTAATCAATTAAACTGGCGAGACTATCTCAACCAGCAAAACCCCATCGCAGCAGCCCTCATGGCAAAGATGAAAATAGCCAAAGCCGATCGACCTAAAGTCAAAGCGGAATGTTTGCGATTATTGGTGACGTTGAAGCTAAATCCCGCAAAGACTCAGCTCATCTCGAAGTTTGTGGATACGTATCTACGGCTAGATGTTAAGGAAGAGCAGCTATTTCAAGCAGAAATTGATACAATGGGTACAACTGAAAAAGAGGCAATTATGCAAACCACGACCAGTTGGGAAGAGAAAGGCATGGAAAAAGGCATGGAGAAGGCGGCTCGATCGATCGGACTCAATCTTCTCCATCAGGGTATTGCACTCGAAACAATTGCTCAAGCCACTGGACTCACGATCGCGCAGCTCCAGCAACTTCAAGCTGAATCCAAGTAAAACGATCGCTATCTTTTTATCCTCTCGGTCTCACCACCGAATTTGGAAACAGTGATTGGAATCCTGCGATACGATCGATCACATTTTCGGGGGCGTCGTCCCAGAGACTTTCATAGTAGAAGTATGAGACCCCTAAGCCTCGCTGTTGAGTTGTTTTGGTTTGAGATTTGATCTGTTCAATCGAAATAGGACGACGACGTAACCCCGTTAGAATCCCGATCGCAGTCGAGACCCGCTGCTGCGATTCAAGGATTTCAGGACGGTTGATTTTAGCTGTGAAGCTGTTAAGGTCCGATCGATAGACCTGCATGATCACCTCATCTACTAACCCCTGCCGAACCCAGTTCAACCAATCTTGCAAAGTAAGCTTGTAAGCATGATCGTAATAGTTGGGTGAAATCGAGAAAATAGCCTTGGGTTTACGGGACTTTACCGCCTGATTGAGTTGCTTGACAAACAAAGTAATCTTATCTGCTCGCCATTTTACCCAAGCACTATCCGCCACATTGGAAGGGGGAAGTTTCTTCGTTTCTTGTTGATACAACGCCCTAGTATAAGCATCGTAACCAAACTCACGGGGCAGACCTAAATTATCATCAAACTGCACCCCATCAACGTCATAGTTCATCACCGCTTCCATCACTAACTCAGTCAAAAAACGCTGCACATCCGCATGAAATGGATTAAGCCACGCCACTTCACCCGCCGGACCCCCCGAAACTTGAGATCCATCGCGAGTTTGGGTGAGCCAGTCCGGATGCAACGTCGCAAGTTCAGACGTTTGTGGCACCATGAACCCAAACTCAAACCACGGAATGACGAGCAGATTTTGTCCGTGAGCCTGATTCACCAAGTCCGCCAAAATATCGTGTCCATCCGTCCCCCGCCGAACAAACGGCTGAATCCCATAACGCGATGCGACAGCGCTCGGAAAATTCACGTACCCCGAATTCCACACCACTGGATAAATCGTATTGAAATTCAACGATCGCAACTGGCTCATCGCATTGCGGACCTTAGCGCGATTTTCTAACATCGGTAAATCATTATTCGTCATCCACACGCCGCGAATTTCAGTCCGAGGAATGGCGGGCACGAGCGGCGCTATCGGGATGTTAATCGGTGACGGCATCCCCAGATCAGGTACGGGATTTGGCGGGGCGATCGGCGTTTGGTTCCAAGAGGGCGCAGGGGGAGGAGCGGGCGTGAGGCGGGGAATACTCACCTTCGGAAACAAAACCGGACGAAAAGGCGGTTGTTGCGCTGTTGCGCCGCCCGATATCGTAACTATCACCACCAGAATTGCTAAGGTGATCGCAAACCAACGTTTTGAACGCGTAGACATAAAAATCAGGGAATGGAGGTCAGAGAATGAAATACAACCGATCGATCGCAGATTCTAGTGTAGACCGATGTTTTTACCCTGACGATCGAAAGTCAACGTTTGTTGCGGGTCCATCTGAGCATCAATATGCAGGTCATCAACCAAAGAAATCCTACGGCATATCCAGCCAAAACGTCGGTGGGATAATGAACGCCCAAATACAAACGACTCAACCCAATCAATGAAATGAGTCCGACTGCAATGCCATAAATCGATCGAGACTGTCGAGGATATCGATCGGCCAATACATACGCCAGAAACCCATACAGCACAAACGATCCCATCGCATGGCCACTGGGAAACCCGTAGGATGTTTCCCTAATCAACCTCGGCCACAGCATGGGACGAGGCCGGACGAACGCTAATTTCATGCCTTGATTGAGAACTAGTGTGCCCACACAGGCGATCGTCAATGCTCCGGCTTCAAGACGCTGTTGTTGCCGCAGAAACCACCCAAAACTCATAGCCACGACCACAACGACCACTTCTGGATTGCCCAACCGAGTGATGTTAAGCATGAGATAATCTAACCCTGGGTTAGTCCACTGATGCAATCTCAGCAGTAGAATTGTATCAAACTGAAAGGATTCTTTTTCCCACACTTCTTGGCAAAGCCAACCTAATCCTGTTAACAATAGTAAAGATCCTGCTAGACCTAGGATTCCGGTGGTAGTCAGTTGATTTAAGAATTTCGATCGACCAGTAGCAGATGTAAACTGTGTCAGTAATTTCATAGGATATATAAGTAAAAATCGGCTGATCGTTGATCTTAAAAGATAGTCAATTGATGAGACAAATTTGCATTTACATGTGTGAAAATCGAAGGTATTTTAAGCATCACTCGACTGTCGCAGTTGCTGAATTTGAGCAACCGTCAGGTCAGTCATTTGCGCAACTGTTGCTTCATCAAAATTTAATAACAGCCGCCGAGCGATCGTAATTTTAGCTTGCTCTAACCCTTCTTGCAGCCCTTCTGTCCTTCCTTGCTCCAACCCTAGGGCGATCGCATTCCGCTGGTCGTGGATAAACATTTCGCGGTTCTCTAAATCTTCGAGTTCTTCTTGGCTGAGATTAGCTTGATTTGCGACGGTAAAAGCTTGTTGAATAGCAGGAATACTTTCCATTGATTGCGGAATCGATTCAAGCTGACGTGCATTTTGGAGAAAATAAATCCATTTTGCTGTCAAATCATCCACTTCACTGAGCGCCTTATGGAACTTTGGCAGTTCCACAAAAACAAGTTCCAGACCGTCGATCGAATGGTCACTCAATCGATCCTTTTCCTTCAGGACAAACCGTGAAATGACAGCATCTAAGTTTTTAAACATCTCAAAATCAGTAATCGTCAGCGCAATCACAGGGTTAAGTAAGGTGTAGTCATCACCAATACTAAGCTGAGTTGAATAGGCTTTCGCGGCATTGTACAATACCCGTTGTTCAAATCCTTTGACGTTCAGCACCTGCATCTCAATAATGACGATTTGACCACCGGAAATCGTTGCCTTAACATCCAGGAAGGTGTCTTTCATTCCCCGGATTCGTGGGGCTTGATAGGGATTTATGATATCGACGGACTGTACAACATTATCACCGCCATATAAAATTCCATTTAGAAAACTCACCAAGATTTCATGGCTCTGTTCGGAGCCAAATATTTTCTTGAAGGCAAAGTCAGTTTTGGGATTAATGAAGATCATGGGCGATCGAGATACATCTAAACTTATTTAATCTTAGCATGGCAGACGATTTGCATTTTAAGTCCTAATTTCTATCCAAGGGCGATCGCTTTTTCAGGAGCAGCTTCGGTTTCTAGATCATAGGATTCCAGCATTCCATCTTCCATGTGAATCAATCGATCGGCCACATCCAAAATTCGATTATCGTGCGTCACCAACATCACTGCCGAACCCCGTTCTTTGGCCAACTTTCGCATAATTTCCACCGCATCTCGCCCCGATTTTTTATCCAATGCGGCGGTCGGTTCATCCGCTAGAATTAATTTTGGATTCGACACCAACGCCCGCGCGATCGCAACCCGCTGCTTTTGGCCGCCCGACAATTGATCCGTATACTTCGCCATCTGATCCGACAAGCCCACTGCCGCTAACATGTCTTTTGCCATCTCTTCGCGTTCTTTTGCTGAGAGATGCGTATGCAATTCCAAGGACATCATCACATTTTGCGTGGTCGTTAGGGACTTTAGCAAGTTGTGCGCCTGGAAGATATAGCCAATGTTTCGTCGCAGCGCAACCCGCACCGCCTCGGAGGAATTCAACAACTCTTGCCCCAACACCTTCAGACTTCCTTCCTGGGTCGATCGAAGTGCCCCAATCAATGTCAACAATGTCGTTTTTCCCGAACCTGACGGCCCGGTCATAATGACGACTTCTCCCGGTTCCACTATTGTCGTCGCCCCAAAGAGAATTTGTTTGCGTAAATTGCCACTGCCAAAATAATGATTCACGCCAGCAATTGAAATAATCGGTTCTGTCATGGTTTAGGAAGTGGTTTGGTGTTTTAAACTTTAAGCAGCGTTCTGATTTAGAAAATATCTGCGGGATCGGCCTCCTGAACTTTTCGGACCGCGATCGCCCCTGAAATGACGCACATCATAACCGCTAAACAAAAGACGGTGAACGTCCGATCGGTCGTCATCGCTAGCGGTAAAGCTGTCGCATTACGAGTGAGGGTATACATGCCATTACTTAGGAGAAACCCAGGAATGAAGCCCATCACCGACAAAATCAATGCCTCCTGAAACACAACTTTGAGTAAATAACGGTTTTTATAACCCATTGCCTTCAGCGTTGCATATTCTGGCAAGTGATCGGATACGTCAGTGTATAAGATCTGATACACGATGACGATACCAACCAGGAATCCGATCACAGCACCTAACGTGAAAATGAATCCAATGGACGTACTGTTCTGCCAGTATTTCCGCTCCACTTCCACAAATGCCTTCTTCGTCAACACCCGAATTTCCCCCACAATGAAGTCCTCCCTGGCTTCCTCTGGTTTGAGGAGACGATTCACTCGGTATGCACCGGGCAATGCTCGTCTAACCGCTTCTAGTGATTTATAAAGATCCGCACCTTGTTTCAATTTGACAATGCCAATATTGATTTCACCCCTGTCACGCCGGGTAAAAATCCTGAGGAAATTGGATTCACTGGTCAACACGTTGCCATCGGCCCCAAAGGACGCACCCAGTTCAAACAAGCCATCTATGGTCACTTTTCGATCGCTAATCTCCGTAACAATAGATTTACCCTGCTTCTGATATTCCTCAAACTTTGTCGGAATGGGTCCAAATTCCGCCCGAGATTGTTTGTCAAACAAAATACGGTCTTCTATCTTTAGCAGCTTCCGCGCTGCTGCATCGTAACCGGATACACTCAATACGTCGTCATTGGGATCAACGCCCAGCACCATGATCTGACGAGTCTGAGACTTGGGCAACTCTTCCCAAAACGGATTTTTCCACAGCCCAAACCCAACATAGACTGGACTAATATTTTCGACCGTTTCCAAGCCTAGCAAGCCATAGAGCCGACGCTGAGGAAAACTTTGGATGGAGATAAGTGAATTCGATCGAGTACTGAGCAACATAATGTCGCCCTTAACGTTTTCGTGGAACCGAATCGCACTATTGAAGAGCGCATCCCGAAAACCCAACTGCACAAACATCAAAAACACCGCAAAGCCAATGCCTGCGATTGCAATCAGCAATCGGACTCGTTCGCGTTTGAGTTGTAGCCAAGCCAATGGAATTACAAACATTATAGATTTGGGTTCGCAGCAGGACGTCAATTGCTTACTATTCTAAGCGCTCACGTCCCTCGATCGCTCAGGATGACTGTTCCGGATCAATCCTCAACTCTCGACGTCCTCCTAGAAACAAAAATGGGGGGGACTTAGGATCCTCCCCCTCACATCGATAAACTAACCGATCGCACATTCATCAACGCGCATCGAAAAACTGACTACACGCGACTCCGCATCATATCAGGAAGGACATCTTTTGCGAAACCGGAGTAGCCTTCCATTCCATGTTCACTAATATCTAAACCCTCCATTTCTTCATGTTCTTTCACGCGAATTCCTAGCGTTGCTTTTAGAACTCCCCAGAAAATACCGGATAACAATGCGGTCGTCGCTGCAACCGTCACAACACCCACCACTTGATACCACAATTGTTCCAATCCACCGCCGTAGAAGAGTCCAGCTTTCGGTGCTGCCGAGGTAAAAAAGAGAGCCGTGTCCTTAAAGGCTTCATTGTTAAGACCGACGGAAAAAAGACCCACAGCGATCGTTCCCCAAGTACCATTGACGAGGTGAACAGAGACCGCCCCGACCGGATCATCGATTTTCAACTTGTCAAAAAAACCAACGGCAAAGACCACTAGTACTCCAGCGACGGTTCCAATGATCGCAGCGGAAGGAAGTGTAATAAACGAGCAGCCTGCGGTGACGGCTACTAGTCCGGCCAAAACGCCATTGATGACCATAGAGAGATCAGGCTTGCCCAAAACTAGCCAAGCAACAACCGTTGAGGCAATTCCTCCAAAGGCACCTGCGGTGTTAGTGGTTAAGGCAATGTGCGCAATCAGTCCCGGATTCACGGCCATGGTCGAACCGGAGTTGAAGCCAAACCAGCCAAACCAGAGAATTAAGCACCCCAAAGTCGCAATTCCCATATTGTGACCGGGCATCGCATTGCTGCTGCCATTGGCGTTGTAACGACCAAGACGGGGACCGAGGAAAATTGCGCCCATTAGTGCTCCAGTGCCGCCCATCAGGTGAACTACTGTCGAACCTGCAAAATCAAAGAACCCCATCTTAGCCAGCCAGCCACCGCCCCAAACCCAGTGTCCCGTTATGGGATAGGCAATCCCAACAAACAGCAAGCTAAAGATTAGGAAGTCAACAAATTTTATCCGCTCTGCGACTGCGCCAGAAACAATAGTTGCCGCTGTTCCGGCGAAGGCTAGTTGGAAAAAGAACTTTGCGGCGAGGGGAACACCTGTCCAATTCAATGAGCCGAAAATCCCTTTGTAGTCTGCCATGATCGCAGGACTATTGTCTGCACCTTGAATAAAAAATCCACCACTTGTTCCAATAAAACCATTCCCATCACTAAACATCAACCCAAACCCGATCGCCCAAAAAGCGACGGTAGAAAGGGCAAAGACAATTAAGTTCTTAGTCAGGACGTTAACAGCATTTTTTTGCCGACACATTCCAGCTTCTAACATACAAAAACCTGCATTCATGAAGATGACTAGCATCGCCGCGATCATCACCCAGACGGTATCTAAACCAACCCGCAGATCTTTCATATCCTGCGCGACTTTAGTCATGTCAGGTGGCGCATTTTGGGCAACAGCCGCAAGATTCCAAATGAGGACAATGGCGATAGCCGCTGGAAGACTTGCTTGCCAGCTTGGCATGAGCTGCCGGAACCACCGAACTGCAAACAGCTTTTCCGCAAATCGTGCGATCGATCCAGGCTCTGGCGATCGCTTCGACAACTTTCTCGAAATCATCATAGCCCTTATCCTTCGGTGAATAAATTAGTAAGCAACGAAAATCGCCTCGAAAATTGATTGGAAGACCCAAGGTATAGTCAAAGTGATTTATCAATAGCTCACTCTGATTTTGGACATAGAAGCCTGAAGCAAATCATGCCTGAAGTCACTATTTGAAAATAGCCCAGAGCTAGTATTTGGAACACAGTTTATAGTTAACTTGAAATTCAAGCTTTAGATTCCATAGTCATGAGTTAGTTTCTAATTAAGCCATGACCCTTCAGCTCGCTTTGTATATGGCGATACAAATCCAAGAATTCGATTATCCGTCGGACATAATCTGAATTAGAAAGTATTTAAAAGTCAAAGAGGATCACTCCATTACGACCCAAGTATTATGGTAGTGCTATTACATCCAGGATGAAGAATAATAGGATAGCTCTAGAAGCTTTGTTACAAGCATCTACCCATCAAGCGCTATTTTTCTCTGTCCTTTATAAAAGGGAACTACTCGCAAATTATTTCTCCTTTAATTGACAAATTTATATATAAAAACTTCTGATAGTTATAAATATCTCCATGAACTAATTTAATTTTTTTGACAACTTCCGAAATCTAGATTCGATCGAGCCACCCAATCAAATCATCCAAGTTCGTAAAATCAACAAATTCCTCATTGAGCAACTCCAAGCGATCGGCTGACATCTGACCAATCTGGGTCTTCACCGAGTCAGGAAGTTCTCCAAGGGTGCGGGAAAGCAAGCGCAGCAGGAGCGATCGTTGTCGTTCTAGGACACGCGATCGTTCGAGATCAATGCCTTGTTGAATACCTTTTTGTATACCTTTTTGTTCGCCTTTTTGTTCGCCTTCCTGCCTTGCGGTATCAACGACATTATTCATATCGCGGTAATATTTAAGACTGTTTTGGTAGGTTTCCTGTTCGGTTGGGGAGAAATTAGCGATTTCAGCAGCAGCAAACAGTTCTGGAAAGATTCCTTCTTGGAGTGGTTGGGGCCGATCGGTCAAGTCGGCAAGGTGTCGCAACAAAAACATCCATTTATCAAAATGACTTTCGAGCTGGTCGAGGGTTTTTGTGAATTTTGGGAGTTCGATATAAATGAATTTAAGTTTTTTGTAGAAGACTTCGCAGCGTTGATTTTTGAGTTCGATTACATGCAGAAAAGTTGGATCGGTTTTGTGGTCATCAAAGATAAAATCCAGAACACCCACAGTGTAAACCGCGCTGAGTTCAAAGCCCCATTCACCCTTGAGGGCTTGTTCTTGAATGGGGAAGGTGGCGTAATAAATGCTGCGGTCTTTAAAGAAGTTTTGCTTGGCTTTTTGGATTTCGACAATGAAACGATCGCCGTTTTGAGCTTGACAATAGATATCAAAAATAGCTTTGCGGTCAATAGTCGTGCTACCAAGCTGTTCGGTGTTTTTAAAAGTGAGATCCTGAATGTGATGATGGGCGGGGAGAATCGTGTTGAGGAAGTCGATGAGTAAACGTTTGTTCGGTTCAGTTCCGAAGATGCGTTTGAAGCCAAAGTCGGTGAGGAGGCTGATGTAGCGGTCTTGAAGGGAGTAGAGTGCCATAGTCTCATTCTAAGCTGATTGGACTTGTTAGTAGTTTAGCAATCTTGTTGGGCTTGTGTGGGAACGAAAAAGAATTCTTATCCTAATAAAATGCGGGTCAACTTAATCACAAAACCGGGAAGCACCGCAGAACAATCCACTTCCATCGGATTTATTAGCATCTCAACAGCCCCATTCGATCGATACAGTTCCACCTGCTTGTCCTGAGGATTAATTAAAACACCTAACAAAACTCCATTCGATTGGTATTCCAACATCTTCGATCGTAGCGTTTCCAAATTGTCTGTGCGGGAACGCAATTCAATCACAAAATCGGGAGCTAAGGGTGGAAATTTTTCCTGTTGCTCTAGCGTCAACGCATTCCATCGATCGATTTGCACCCAAGCCCCATCCGGCGCACGGTCAGCCCCACTCGGCAACTTAAAACAAGTCGAAGAATCAAAGCCCACTCCCAACTCGGGATGCCGATCGACCCAGATTCCCAGTTGCGTTGTCAAACTAAAGTTCCGATTTCCGGAAACACCACCTGTTGGGGGCATAATAATCAACTCTCCACCAGCACTACGCTCAAAATGAATATCAGGATGCCGACGACAAAGTTGATAGAACTGCTCATCGGATAGCTCAAAAATAGTTCTAACATCCAGTACAAAGCTATCCATGGATTCAGCCTCTAATATCAGACTCCATTCTAGCAGCCCCCAAACTCCCAAACCCCAACATTTCGCAAGATAACCCAGTAAAATGAAATCACTCGAATCCTCACATCTCCCCACATAAAGGCCACGAATGACTTCAGCTTTGCGCCCCAAATCCACCGTTTCAGACACGATTCAAGCCTCCCAACAGGGGAATCGCCTAAACGCCCCCACCCTCCACACTCTCAGCAACGGCATGACCATCATCGCCGAACAGCTTCCCGTGGATGCCGTCAACTTCAACCTCTGGCTTAATGTGGGGTCGATTTTAGAAAGCGACGAGATTAATGGCATGGCGCATTTCTTGGAGCACATGATCTTCAAAGGCACCCAAAATCTCAAAAGCGGCGAATTTGAAGCCCGCATCGAAGCCCGAGGAGCCGTGACCAACGCCGCCACTAGTCAGGATTACACCCACTACTACATCACCACCGCGCCCCAGGATTTTGCAGATCTTGCCCCGTTGCAGCTTGATGTCTTGTTAAACCCCACAATAGACGCTGATCCCTTCGATCGCGAACGTCAGGTCGTCCTAGAAGAAATCCGTCGATCGGATGACAATGCCCGTCGCCGCAACTACCAACGGCTTTCTAATTTAGGCTTCCAGACGCTTCCGTATCATCGCCCCGTCCTTGGACCCACCAGCGTCATCGAGACCCTGAAACCGTCTCAAATGCAAGCCTTCCATCAAAAGTGGTATCACCCTAGTGCCGTCACCGCCGTCGCCGTGGGCAATCTTCCCGTCGATCAGCTCATTGCCACCGTCGAAAAAAGCCTCAATCAAGTCGGCTGGTCCGCTCCCACCGCCACCCATCGGCCTCGAAACTTTGCCCCTGAGCCTGTCTTTACCACGATCGAGCGGCGCAGTTACGACGACCCAACCTTGCAACAGGCGAGGCTCATGCTGGTTTGGCGCGTGCCGGGACTGGTTAACCTAGGCGAAACCTATGCACTGGATATCATTGCCAATCTTCTGAGTCAGGGCCGCACCGCGCGGTTGGTGCAGGATTTGAGAGAGACTCAGGGTTTAGTCTCTGGCGTCGGCGCAAGCAACATGAGCCATCAGTACCAAGGCTTGTTTACCCTTTCGGCGAACTTGCCTACTGAAAACATCGATCGAGTTGAGCGCGCCCTGCTCGGCCACATCGAAGTCTTGCAAAACGAGCTAGTCCATCCCAAAGAACTGGAAAAAATCTGCACCCAAGTGGCGAACCACTTCATCTTCGGCAATGAAACCCCCAGCGATCGCGCCAACCTGTACGGCTATTATCATGCCCTCATGGGAGACCTCGAACCTGCGTTTAGCTACGCCGATCGGATTCGCGCCATCACGCCCCAAGACCTCCAAAACGCCGCCCAAAAGTACCTACCGACCCATGCCCTAGGCATCATGAGCGTCAAACCGATCGAATAGGGCGATCGCGCAATGTGAATTGGGATAGGGCGTCCCTCGTATCATGCGGCGTAAATAAGCCAGGTATTTAGAACCTCTTCGTTAGGTTTGGGGCACGGCGTGCCATGCCCCTACAGATCCGGGTTTCAGAGACCGTAGGGGCATGGCTTGCCGTGCCCCAAACCCAACGAGGAAGCATCAAATACCTGGCTTATTAAATACTCCCAACTTAAAACAACGCTTCCCACGTCTTAACATAATCGCCGCACTCTACCCGCCCTTCCGCCGGAAACTGCTGCAAAAAATCTTTGTCCACCGCAGGCTGATACGGACCCTCTTTCAATTCCAAAATCACCGAATTCGGCTCCAGCACCACTAGCGTATGATAGATTCCCTCTGAAATTTCAATTCCATACTGTTCACCCCGCGCTTCTAACTTCTCATGGCGTAATACATTTCCGTCATCATCTAACAGGACCATTCCGATCGAACCTTGCAACACCAGAAAGAACTCAAACCCGTTCATACCTTCTGGTCTGACGTGACGATGCGGACGGACATAGGTTCCTGTTTGCAATACATTTAGAAATCGCTGGACTGTTTCAGCATGTTCATGAAAGTTGTAGTTTTTACGTTTACGATCGGAGGCTAGAGCTTCATCACATAGCGTTGTCAGCAGCGATCGCGTGAGCAATTTGACATGAGGGTTTTTGGGATCAATCGTCATTAGTCTTCATCCTCATCATCGTCGTCATCGTCATTAAAGAAATCATTGCGGCGACCGAGATCATACACACCACAGGTCAACACCGTCAGCAATCCTCCACTAAACACCCAATCCTCCCCCAAACTCACATTCACCACCAAACTCAGCACCGTCCCCACCACCAAAAACGGAATCACACTCAACAGCGACGAATAAAACGTGTTTTGGGCTTCGCGAACCGTTCGGCTGTCATCAAATTCCTTTTGGGTAGCGTAGAGCGATCGCTCCGCATTACCCATCCAAATGGTGATGCGATCGGTGAGCGATCCGGCCTGAGGAGACAGACCCAAGTACAGACCCATGGACCACAGAGCTGCCCCTGCGATCGCAGCGGGATCAATTTCAAATGCGAAGGGACCAAGATCGATATACATGCAAAAAGGGCCAACGTCAGACAATAAAGACTCTTCTATTATTTTACTGGGCATGGTCGAAGATTCAAGTGAGAATTTTGAAGTGAGAATTTTGAAGTGAGAAGTGTCAGAATCGGAGGCATTCAGATGAGACGATAAATCCATGGTTGCTTCTACCTTTCCCGCTGCCCAAGCCTCTTCTGCCCAAGCCCTTCAAAACGTTCGATTAGAAATTCGATCGCTCCATCCCCAAGTCATCACCTGGCGCAGACAAATCCACCAGCACCCCGAATTGGGATTCGCTGAAACCCTGACAGCGCAGTTTATTCATGAAAAGCTGACCCAATGGGGTATTCCTCACGAAACGGGTATTGCCCAAACGGGAATTGTCGCTCTCGTCTCGGGCGATCGTCCTGGCCCCGTGCTCGCCATTCGGGCTGATATGGATGCGCTTCCTATTCATGAAGAAAACGACCTCGACTACAAATCCCAACATCCCGGCAAAATGCACGCCTGCGGCCACGATGGCCATGTTGCCATAGCCCTCGGCACAGCGCACTACCTCCACACCCATCGTCATACCTTTTCGGGCACCGTGAAGTTCATTTTTCAGCCCGCAGAAGAAGGTCCTGGCGGCGCAAAGCCGATGATCGAAGCCGGAGTTTTGCAGAACCCAGATGTCGATGCGCTGATTGGCCTGCATCTCTGGCAACAGCTTCCGATCGGCACCCTTGGCGTTCGCGAAGGCGCACTCATGGCAGCGGTTGAAACCTTTGATTGCACCATTCTCGGGCGCGGCGGCCACGGAGCCATTCCCCAACAAACCGTAGACTCCATCGTCGTCACCGCCCAAATCATCACCGCCCTCCAAACCATCGTCTCCCGCAACCTCGACCCAATAGACTCCGCCGTCGTCACCGTGGGCACCTTCCATGCCGGGACCGCCTGCAACGTCATCGCGGACACCGCCCAAATCAGTGGCACGGTGAGATATTTTAATCCGACCTATGCAGACTACTTCGATCGTCGCATCGAACAAATTATTAGTGGCGTCTGCACGATGCACGGCGCAACCTACCAGCTCAACTACCGCAAGCTCTATCCACCCGTCATCAACGATTCAACGATGACCGCCTTAGTCCGATCGTGCGCTGAAGATTGGGCATTGGGAGTTCAGCCCCTTCAGTCTGCGTCCCCATCGGCCTCACAGCTCGCTAGTGTCACTCCCCATTGCCAAACGATGGGCGGAGAGGATATCTCTTACTTTTTGAATGCGGTTCCCGGTTGTTATTTTTTTGTTGGGTCATCAAATGTGGAGAAAGGATTGATCTTTCCCCATCATCATCCTCAGTTCAACATTGATGAAACGGCACTTGCGATCGGGATGGAAGTCCTCGTTCGAGTCGTTGAGCGTTTTTGTCCGATCGCTTGACCGCACACTCTGAAAGCATCGCTTGCCTCACACAAAGTTGTCACAAATCAATATGAGTTGACAATTCCTTGATAAAACAGTAAAAATACGGAGGATGAAAAAGCTAGATAAATCTCTTTTAAGTATAATTACTCGTCTAAAACGGAAAATAAGCAATGGTTCTTTTTAAGAAGTTGCTTAAGCAAAGCTGTCAATGATCACTGTCACATCAATTGTGTAATCAAAAATGTTTTCCCAATGAAAATGTTCCCACATAATGAAAAAGACTCAACTTTAGCCGAGTCATCAACAGGGAACACACGACTGGCCGACAAGCTTCTTTACTGGGAGTATGTCGGTTTTTTATCGTCTATACTCGGCTCTGTTTAGGGTCTCCTTGAGGAGTGAACTTTATCAAACTGATAATTAGACATTTAGAACAATGCGATGATAAAAAAGATGTAATACTTCGTAGTAAATGAGATTTGAACCATTGTCTGAACAGAAGCTTGAACAGAACTCTGAAGAGACGTTGCGCGAAATGCTGGCTCGGTACGATCGGGGTGAGCGCTGTTTTGTGGGGCTTGATTGGGCGGGGCTTGAGATGCGATCGTCTACGACCGACCATCGGTCATTGGGTTGCTGGGTGGGAGCTGATTTGTGGGCGGCAAATTTTCGGGATGCGGAGTTGGTGGGGGGCGAATTTCAGGGGGCAAATTTGGCGGGGGCGAATTTGGCGGGGGCTGATTTGAGTGGGAGTAATTTGCGGGGGGCTGATTTGCGGGGGGCGAATCTATCGAAGGTGCGCTGGGATGGGGCGATCGTCGATAGTCTGACGCAGTTTGATTTAGGGGTTGATCCGACCATGACGGGTGGGCTTGAGACGATTTATCGGTTGACGCCGGGGGCTGAGCTGAGTGGCGCGAACTTAGTGGGACGGAATCTGGAGGGGGCGGATTTGACCTATGGAGATTTGACCTATGCGGATCTGAGTCAAGGTCGGTTGTATGGGATTAATTTGCAGCAAGCTAATCTCCGCCAGTCGATCGCCCTGAGTGCTGATTTTCGGGATGCAAATCTTCAGGGGAGTTCCATTCATGAGGGCTGTTGGCGAGAGGCGGATTTGCAAGGGGCGAATTTTGGAAAGGCGATGTTGGTGGGGCTGGATTTGCGGGGGGCTAACGTTCGGGGGGCGAGTTGGCACCATGCGGTGTATGACGATCGGACTCGGTTGCCCGCTGACTTTGATCCGGACGCTGCGGGGCTACTGAAAATAGGGCCGAAGACTCGGCTGCGGGGGGCCAACCTGAGTGAGATGGACTTGTCGGGGGTTGACTTGTCAGGGTCCGATCTGTGGGGTGCGGACCTATGGCGATCGAATCTGGCGGGGGCAAATTTGTCAGGCGCAGACCTCTCGGGTGCCAACCTTCGCGAGGCTAATCTCCAAGGCACCGATCTGACAGATGCGATCGTTGAGCATGTGGAATGGGAAGGGGCAAATTCTGCGTTGGATGTCTCCCTCTAAAAGAGGATTTCCACGCAAATTGCTAAAAGGCTTCTGCGGCTTTGAGTTCGTCAAACATTCGGCGCACTTCTTGCATATCTTGCCAGGTCAGCCATTTCGGACTGCCTTGATCGCGGGATTGGTTGCGCAGGAGGTAGGACGGGTGAAAAATGGGCATACAGGCGATGCCGTTCCAGTCTCGCCACTGACCCCGAATTTTGGTGATGCCAACGGATTTTTCCTGGAAGAGTCCGTCTATGGAGGAGGCTCCGGTCAGGATGATGATTTTGGGATTGACGAGCCGAATTTGTTCCATTAGGTAGGGACGGCAGGCTTCCATTTCATCTTTGCTGGGTTTGCGGTTGCCGGGGGGACGGCATTTGACGATGTTGCACACGAAAATGTCATCTTCAGTAAGCTTGACGGATTCGAGGATTTTGTCGAGGAGCTGGCCTGATTTTCCGACAAAGGGTTTGCCTTGAAGATCCTCATTTTCGCCCGGTCCTTCTCCAATGATTAAGATGTCTGCGTTGGGATTGCCTCGGCTCACAACGGCATGGGTGCGCGTGCTGCCCAGTTCGCAGCGGTGACATTCGGAGCAGTGGACGCTCATGTCATTCATGTCGCTGTAGGTACCCGGTGGGATGGGCATGTTGGCGTTGGCCGGAATTTGCGATCGCTCAAACTCAACCGCGATCGGCTCTACAGACTTGGCCGTTTTTTTGGCGGATTTTGGACTTGCGGCGGGTTCACTGCTGGCGTCGAAGAGGCTGAACTGTTGATCGTCTGACATGGCGCTAATATTCAGGGTTCAAAAAAGGTGGGCGAAGCCACTCATTTTAGCGGGAAGTGGGTCATCTGTGATGGGCTTAAATAATCCAGCGATTAAACTCTTCCTCGTTGGGTTTGGGGCACGGCGAGCCATGCCCCTACGAATTTGGGTTTGGGAGATTTTAGGCGGTTTTTCGATCGGTCCCTACAGATCTTCGACGCGTTCCAATTGCCACAAGGTTTGGTTACTTTCTTCTCGGACACGGGAAATGAGCCAACTGCGCCAAACCCAATCGTCCTTGTGAGCCGATATTGTTTTTGGGGTGAGCTGGACTACGGTTGCGAGTTCTTGGGTTGTGAGAAGGTACTGGTTCTTTGCCGATTCGTCGGCAATCCGCAGGCGTTCTAAGGTTTCGCGAAGGATTTGCATAGGAGAATTAGGGGAAGAGGCGATCGGTTCTAAAATGGATTCAACAGTCGGTTCAGCAGTTAGTCCAGCAGTTAGTTCAACAGTCGGTTCAACGCTTGATGGCTCGATCGGTGTAGCAACTGCAACCGGAGTGACAACCGGAACCAGCCGTTTGATTTCACCGGGCTGATATTGCTTCAACGGAATCGGCGAGTTGTGAGAATACGATCGAGCAATCTCATCACAGCGATCGTTGCCTTCGTTGCCGGAGTGACCTTTCACGTAGCGCCACTCCACCTGATTAGAATGCAACTCGTCTAGGGCTTCCCACAGATCTTGATTCAGAACAGGTTTTCCGGTCGAGGTTTTCCAGCCCTTCTTCTTCCATCCGGAAATCCATTTGGTGATGCCGTTTTTGACGTACTCGCTGTCGGTATAGAGAACGATCGGTTGTTTTTGGCCAGATTCAACGTAATACCCTAGCCCATCGATCGCCGCCTGTAATTCCATGCGGTTATTTGTGGTGGCCCGATCGCCGCCGCCGAGTTCTTGAATGCCGCCATCGGTAAAATAAACTACGGTTCCCCAGCCGCCCGGACCGGGGTTTCCAGAGCAAGCGCCATCGGTATAAATGCGTTCTATTGCCGCTTTGATATCAGTCATAACAAGGAATTTTCCATCGCTCCAAGCAGAACACTTGCACCATTATCACCTATGATGGTGCCTTCTCACCACGCCGTTAGGGCTGAGGAATTTCTATGGACATGGATAGAATTAAGAGCATGTTTGGGCCATTGTATGCCTAACGTTTTTGTGATTGGAGGGTGTAACGGTGCAGGCAAAACAACGGCATCCCTCGCTGTTTTACCGACGCTTTTAAACTGCCAAGAGTTTGTCAACGCCGATGCGATTGCTGCGGGACTGTCACCGCTTAATCCTGATTCTGTCGCTAGAATCGCTGGACGAATGATGTTAGATCGAATGCAGACTTTACGATCGTTGGGGGCTGATTTTGCCTTTGAAACGACGCTAGCGGCCCGATCGTTTGCTCCTTTTTTGCGGGATTGTCAGCAACGAGGATATACCGTGACTCTTTTGTATTTTTGGCTCCAGAGTCCAGAGTTGGCTATTCAGCGGGTTGCCTTGCGGTTTGCAAGTGGCGGACACTCGATTCCGGAAGAGACGATTCGGCGACGCTACGATCGGGGACGCAGAAATTTGGTAGAACTGTATTTGCCGATCGCGGATACCTGGATGGTTTTTGATAACACCCAAAATCCTTCAGAACTAGTGGCACAATCCTCGGCAAGAGGAACAGAAATCATCCACAATGAAGCAAAGTGGTCTCAAATTACAGCGGGTTCGGTATGACTGAGCAAGAGATATTAACTCAGCAAGACAAAATTCTAAAGGGCGTACAAGAAGCTGTCGCTCAAGCGATCGAACGTCATCGTCGGTTGGGGCAATCGATCGCCGTGATGCGGGATGATCAAGTTGTGATTCTAACGGCTGAAGAAATTGAACCGTTGGGGGCCGATCGGAACCTATGATGGTAGAGGAGCCTTCTTGCAATTACTATGACCTTAAAAGAATTACAGAGTCAACTTTCCGCTTTAAGCACCCCAGATCAAGCAACCGCCATTCAAATTTTGACCCGGACCCTGAACAACAATTCTCAGGGAATTACCAAAACGATCGGGGTCATGGGCGGTGATGCTTGCATTGCAAATACTCGGCTTCCCGTTTGGTTATTTGTGAGTTTGCGTCAGCAAGGTGCGAGTGATGCAACCCTGTTGGAAGCTTATCCACATCTGAGTGCCGCCGATCTCGTGAATGTTTGGGCTTATGCCGCCGCTTATCCTGAAGAAATCACGATCGCCTTACAAGAACAAGCCGATGCCATGCAGGATGATGTTCAATAATGGCGAGGCTGTATGCAGATGAACAGTTTCCCCGTTCAGCAGTGGAGTACCTTCGTCGTTTAGGTCATGATGTTTTGACGGTTCAAGAAGCTGGGAATGTAGGCAAATCTGACCCGGAAGTATTGGCCTTTGCGATCGAGACCGATCGGATTATCCTCACGCAAAATCGTCGAGATTTTGTAAAACTGCATCGTTCAAACTCAGAACATCCCGGAATGCTGATTTGTTCTGATGACCAGGACTTTCTTCGACTAGCGGAACGAACTCACGAAGCCCTGTCAGGCGAAGACTTGCTCCAAAGCAAAATCATCCGCGTCATGAGACCGTCGTAAGTCCGAAACTCGGAATATTGAACCGATTCTGAACCACATCTTTTATCGAAATTTGATATACTCCGACCAATCGGTAATTATTAAAGCCTATGTGAGGTCGATCGGATGATGAGTCGTAGTTTTGTTCATAAGTTGCTTCAGCTTCATGCTCCGCTTGGGGTCGTTTTTGGGGTTTGTACGATCGCTTCTCCCATCAGTGCAGAACAGTCTTTGGGCGATCGGATCTGCAATCCCCAATCTCAACCAGTCCCACCCACGCCCTCAGGGACTTCATCTACAACTCCAGCTTATTATCCAAAACCTATTCCGTATCCCAAGTCAGACTCAAAACCCACAACGGCTTTAGAGTTCTATACTCAAGCTACAGAATACTACTCCGATCGAACAGTCGATGAACAGATTGCATTCTTGAACAAGGCGATCACCCTCTTGCCCAATTACATAAAAGCTTACATTGCACGAGCACAATTCTATACCGAGCAAAAAATGTATGATTTAGCAATCGCAGATCACCAGCGCGTATATCAACTAGACCCTTCAGATGAAGTCAGGTTATTGAAGAACAAAGCCTATTTGTATTCACTCAGCAAGCAGTGGGAGAAGTTGATCCAGACCTATGATAGATTACTGGCCATACAACCCAAAAAGGCTGGTTCCATTCACCTGGTTAAAGCAAGGGCATACAGTGAACTCAAGGATTGGGATAATGCCATCGCAGAATATAGTCGATCGATCAGATTGTCAAAAGATAGATGGCTAAATGAATTTCCAAAAGTTTCTGAACTACCCTATATCTCAGAACCAATTTTCTCAAGACAATCCATTGAACCGAATCCATCTCTGACCTACTTTAAAGCACGCAAAGATGTATTCGACCATTCTAAGAGCGACTTAGGTTACTTCTTGGGTATGGGTGGTGGGAAAGACGAATTGTATGTCTTACGGGCAAGAATCTATGCGTTGCAGGGAAAAAAGACTGAAGCGATCGCAGACTATAGCAACGCGATTAAGATTGCTCGAATGGATAAATGGGTTTTCCAACAAAAAACTGGCATTTACCGCGAACGGTGTAAGAATCACGTAGCTTTTGGAGATCTCATCAATGCTAGGACTGATGCGCAAGTTGCTGATGAATTAGATGCTCAACTGTTCTCAAAAAGTACTTCTAACAAACCTATCATGACACCTAGCATTTTTATTTCACTTCCTAAGGTAAGTGTCCCACCAAAAATAGCTCTTCCTCAACGCCAGCCAACAGTCAAAAAGCCCAAGACCCTACAAGAGCTAATGAAAACAGGGACGAGTATTTTGACTCAAGCCCAAAAAAACGAGGACTATAACTATATAAATGCGATCGACCTCTTCACCCAATCGATCGCCCTCGATCGCAACTACGCCCCCGCCTACTACAGTCGAGGATTAGCCCACATCAAACAAAGCAATTTAAGATCTGCGATCGAAGACTTCTCAGAAGCCATCAAACTTAACCCAGAATTTTCCCTCGCTTATTCAGCAAAAGCATCTGCCCATCAAGAAAACGGTGAAACTGATCAAGCCCTAAAAGACTTCGATCGCGCACTAACAACAGACCCCACCTTAGCCTCCGCCAACCTCGGACGCGGCTTAATTCTGCTCAGACAACAGCAATGGAAACCTGCTGCCGAATCCTTTAGCAAAACATTAGAATCCGATCTCGAAATGCTAGAAGCCTTGGAAGGCCGATCGATCGCCCGCAAAAACCTCAACGACCTAGCCGGATCCCTCACCGACCAAACCCGCGCCAAACGCATTCGCGATCGTTGAACCCTCATCATTAGTAAAAGTACGCAATAGGCAAAGACCGATCGGAGGAATGGCCAATCGATCGTTTCACCTACCCTCGTGTTGGCTTTTCAACAGTGATTTTGATGTCATGGGTTTTCTCTAGATGGTTCACGATTCCTGAGATTCCTCCGTTAATGCAAGCGAGTCCAAGGACATCTGCCTCAAAATCACGCTTAAACCAGCCCGTCTCTGGATTGGTGACATCCTTTTGCAGGGTTTTGGCGTCCATGCCTTCGATCGTTCTTTTGGCGCGGTAGCTCTCGTCTCCTGGCATCACGTTGAACCCTTCTTGATACTCCAGCCACCATCGGTCAGATCTGGGCACGGCTTTGATGGCGTAGCGAGAGACGGTGGCATTCTTGGCCATGCCTCCGATCGTGTCGCGGGTGATGCAGGCATAGCCAATGATCTTGGGGGCGTTATCTAGCCCTGAAATGGGATTCTTGATTTTCCAGGAGAAATAGGTCGATCCTCCGAGGTTCTTGGCTCCTTCGTCCTTGGGGAGGGCTTGAGCCACAGAAGCCAGTGCGATCGAAAGGACCCCGATTAACGAGCAGGTCACAGAACGGCTTAGATAGTGGTTAAGGTCGCGGTTAAAAAAGCTCATGGGTCACTCACTCAGTGATTCGCAGATTCTTAAATTTTATAATTAAATCTTATGACCTTGCCGATCGAGCTTATGCAAAGTCAGCGCTTATGCAAAGTCAGCAGAGACCTAATCGAGGAGATTCCTTACGCGGGTGTCCCCCAGCCGTATTAGACTAGGGAACCCGCCACCCTTAGAAATCGTTATGGCTCAGAACACACCCGCAACGTCCGAATCCTTCTCAATGGAGGATTTCGAGAAAGCCCTTAGTCAACAGGGTTACGAATTTGCCAAGGGGCAGATCGTGACTGGAAAGGCGTTTAGCTATGAGAGCGAGGGCGCACTGATTGATATTGGGGGCAAGTCTCCAGCATTATTAACTACCGATGAAGCCAGCATCTATCGCATTACGGATATTTCGGCAGTGTTGCCACTCCAGGAAGAGCGTGAGTTTCTGATCATCGGCGATCAAAATGCTGAAGGGCAAGTGACGGTTTCGATTCGGAAGCTAGAAGAGCGGCTGATTTGGGATGACCTCAAAGATATGCAGGAATCCAGCCGCAGCCTCCAAGTGAAGGTTCTCGCGGTCAACAAAGGCGGCGTCACGGTGAATGCCTTGGGTTTGCGCGGCTTCATCCCCCGATCGCAGCTCAATGAACGTGAAAATTTAGAGAGCTTAATTGGGTCGTCGCTGAGTGCTTGCGTGCTAGAACTCGACCAGGGTAAGGGCCGCATTGTTATGTCCAACCGTCAGGCTAGCCGTGCCGCCAGCATGAGCCAGTTGGAAGTGGGTCAGTTGATTGAAGGGACGATCGTGTCGATTAAGCCGTTTGGGGCCTTTGTGGAGTTTGAGGGCTGTACGGGTCTGCTGCATGTGAGCCAGATCAGCAAGAAGCCTGTGGAATCTGTGGAAAAAGTCTTTCACTCGGGCCAGGAAATTAGAGCGCTGATTGTGAATATTGACGAAGGTCAGGGTCGGATTTCACTTTCGACGAAGATTTTGGAGCAGTATGACGGCGAAGCGCTCGACAACCTCAATAAGTTGATTGACGAGGCTGATTCGCGTAAGGACCGTGCGCGTAAGCAGTTGATGGGATAGCGGTTAACGAGTGGTTGCCTCAGGTTTTCTTAGCAGTAGCATGGTTTTATGACGATCATTTGGGAATTGGATTTTTACTCGCGTCCTATTGTGGATGAAAATAAGAAGAAAGTCTGGGAGGTTTTGCTGTGTGAGAGTCCCACGACGATCGATGCCGATACGTCGAACTTGTTTCGGTTTGCGCAGTATTGTCCAAATTCCCAAGTCAACTCAGCTTGGCTGGGCGAAATGATCCAAAAAGCGATCGACCAGTCGGGAATCATGCCCGATCGCATTCGCTTTTTTCGTCAGGCGATGAACAATATGATCACAAAAGCCTGCGCGGATGTGGGAGTGCCCTGTCAGCCCAGTCGTCGGACTTTTGGACTCAATGAATGGTTGCGCAATAGGACAGAAACGGTATATCCAAACGAACCCGGTTATGTGGCGGGGAGCAATGCAACGGTTGTGTTTCCGACCACTCCGCCTCAGCCCTTACCGGATGCATTGCGTGGGCAACAGTGGGGGACGGTGGCGCTGGAAGTGTCGGCGTTTGCGGAGATGAAGGATTGGGCTATTGATTTTGGCGAGGCGTATCCGATTGCGCCGATGGGATTGTCACCGGATACGTTGATTCCCGGAATGATGATTTATACGAAGCGGGCGTTGGCGATGGCGGCGTGGATGTCGGGGTTGGAGATGGCGAGTGTGAAACATGACACGATGGATGGGCAGCAGTTGGTGCTGGAGACGGGGGTGATCGATCGATGGATCTTGACGCCGTTGATGAATATGCCGCTTCAGTTGGAGGCGAAGGAATTCGAGGAACGGAAGAAAAATGCGGGGGGCGTGCATTTTATTGCGATTCAAGAAAGCCCGGAGTCGGAATCGTTTACGGGGTTTTGGTTGTTGCTCGATCGGTAGACCACATCTAAAAGATATATGGCAGAGCTTATTAATGCTATTGGCGAATTGAAGATTGGGGACTACTTTGAGAGCTGTAGTTTTCACCCTTGCGTTTGTATTGGAATAGATGAGAGTGGTCGAAATATTGAAGGAATTTCTTTGGTTGATGGTCATGTCCAAAGCTGTAGTGTTATTCATTGTGGTCTTCGTAAAATAACACTTGAAGAAGCTATCGTCTGGAAGCTATATGGTCCAAGAGAGCATGATTTTACAGTTGAAAGACCTTGGTGGTAAGCACAGATTAGTCTGTTTGTTTGCAGGGTTATATTTTAACGTTTTGAACGATCCTACTGGAACGATCGCTTCTCTACCCAAGCTACAATAGAGCCACTGAATTCGCTAGCGAGGTCATCCCTATGGCAGTTAGACAACCCCGATATAGCAAAGAAGAGTTTGCCCAACGCGGTGATGCTCTGTATGAGTCACAGGTGCGTCAACAGGTCGAAGAAGGCAATCATGGGAAAATCGTGGCGATCGATATCGAGACTGGATTTTTTGAACTAGCGGATGACACGATTACTGCTACCGATCGACTCTATGAGCGTGTCCCTGATGCCCAACCTTGGGTCATCCGTATCGGTCATCGCACCGTGTATCGCTTCGGTTCTCGGAGCCTAAAAAAATCAGTATGATGCAAGGCTTTGTGAATCAAAATTGTGAGGCAATGCTGCCGCTCGTTGTTGGACGTGACAACAAGCCAACGAAAATGGTTGAGGCATTGATTGATACGGGATTCACTGGATTCTTATCCCTGCCCTTATCGATCATTGAGTCCCTAGGATTAACATGGATCTTTAGTGATTCTGTTACCTTGGGTGATGGGAGTGAAGTGACTTTTCAGATGTACCGGGCCACGGTTATTTGGGATGGAGCATTTAAGGTGGTGGACGTAGCGGCATCAGAGACAGAGCCTCTGTTGGGTATGGGATTACTGTATGGATTTAAGCTCCAAGTCGAAGCTGTTGAGAGAGGTATGGTTAGTATTGAGGCTATAAACCCGTAGGGATGCGTAACTTTGCCTCTACGGGTTTTTCGATCGTCGAACTACATCATCGATCGAATTTTGGATACGCGTTGACGGTTGGCTCCGAGGTCAGATTCACCTAGCCTGGATGCCGATCGAACATGAACCACATCGGAGGCGGCGTCAAGGTAAAATTCCACGTCATCGACGAAGCCCATTAAGGGTGACGTAAATTCAGCGTAGAGATAGTTTTCAGTTTCAGAGATGATCGCTGCGTCGGAAATTTGGCCGATCGCGGCTTTGATTTTGACCAGGCTAGAGGCTGCGATCGGTTGGATTTGATGGGCAATGTCGGGCGCTTGGGAGCTAACACAATTTGGAGTGCTCGGGCAAGGAGCAAGTTTACCGTTCTGGACGCCGAGGGTGGTGGGGCGAGTGCCGGAGAAGTGGAATAGAGCTGCGTTTGCAGGGGCGATCGTTAGGATAAAAACCAAGGCGATCGGGAGCAGAATTAAGGTGAGAGAAGAGAGAATACGGTTCATAGGGATTGTTTAGGATTAGGATACTTGGGAGAAAAATTAAAGAATCTGTGCGCCTTGGCGATCGAGTTCGAGCACCAGCGCTTGGGCCGAAATGCCGACGTTTTCCCAGGCAAGCACCATGGCCGATCGCACAGGTTCCGCCGTTTCCGGAGTGGTCAAGGCCAGAAGGGTTGGACCTGCTCCGCTGATGACCAAACCGTGGGCACCTTTGGAGAGGGCGGCTAGCCTGACCTCATCGTAATGGGAAATCAAGGATTGGCGGAAGGGTTGATGGATCTGATCTTGGAGTCCAGCTTTGAGCCAGTCGGGGTTTGCGGTGGCGAGTCCTTGTATCAGTAAGCCGAGATGCGCCATATTGAAAACAACTGCCGATCGATCATAGGTCAGCGGCAAGACCTGACGCGCTTCTTGAGTGGATAGCTCAAAGGAAGGAATCGCGACGACAGGAATGATGCTCGGATGCCAGAGGAGTTCGCTGACTTCCCAGGGTCGATCGAGTCCCGTGGCCGACAACCGACAGCCGCCGCAAAGGGCCGGAACCACGTTGTCAGGATGACCTTCGAGGTCGGTAGCGAGATCGGCGATTTCTGAGGTGCTGAGCGGGTTTCCGGCGAGGTGATTGGCCCCAACTAGGCCGCCGACGATCGCTGTGGCTGAGCTGCCTAATCCGCGCGCTAAAGGAATGCCCATATGCAGATCGATATGGATTCCAGGAACCGATTTCCCCAAATGCTTAAAGAGTTTGACGAACGAGGTGTAGACCATATTGCCCGAGTCTAGACCGACTCGATCGGCGTTTACTCCCGAGGCGGTGATGGTCAGGGCGGTGTCTTGCGGGGTGAAGGTAAAGCGGTTGTAAAGCTTGAGGGCGGCTCCGAGACAGTCGAAACCGGGACCGATATTGGCGGTGGTGGCAGGGACTTGGACCGTAACAGACATCTCAGTTCTCCACAAATCATTCAGGCAGATCATTCAGGCAAATTATTCGGCGCGGAGTTGGTTGACCAAGTGCGAAATCTCGGGCAGAATCAGCTTCTCCATGGCGAGCGTTACGGCATTGGACGATCCGGGTATCGAGAACAACAGTTGATCGCCTAATGTTCCTGCGATCGCACGGGAAGCCATGGCCCGAGACCCAATGTCTGCATAACTCAACATCCGAAAGAGTTCGCCAAATCCGGGCAGCGTTTTATCTAAGAGAGGCTCGATCGCATCGTAGGTGGTGTCTCGGGGGCTGATTCCGGTACCACCGTTGAGGAGGATTAGGTCAATCTCTCGTTGGGTTTGAAGACTTGCAATCGCCTGTCTGATGTCATCGGGTTCGTCTTTAAGAATTTGATAAGACTGAATAGAATGACCCGCATCTTGAAGCAATTGGATCATCACCTGGCCGCTCCGATCGCTCTTCTGGCTGCGAGTATCAGAAACAGTAATTACGGCGCAGAAAATCGATCGGACGGTGCTGTCAGGATGCGGAGGCGTCATGGACTACTCGCCTTTCTTCTGCAAGCCGAGTCCGTTACTTTCACCGTAGCGCTCCATAAATCGAATGAAGCGGTCCCATTCTGCGGGGGAGTTCAAGATGTAAAGGACTTCGAGGGCGAAGGGTTGACCATTCACAAAGCGTCCATTGACGTCGCGGGTGATCATTTCACCTTCTTCATCGACCATGAACATTCCGGTGATGGCTTCGATATTTTCCCCCGTGAAGGCATCGGGTTTTTCAAAGACGAAGGTCGCGGTGCCTCGTGATCCGTCTTTGCTGCGGGTCAGCTTGATATCGGGGACAACAGATTCGTCAGTGCCACGGGAAAATTGAATACTTGCCATAATTTGCGATGCGCGCGCGCGTGAAGGTCAGATTTCTTGCGAAATCGCAAGGCTTTTATTGTCCCATAAGACCTGTCCCATAAGACTAGCTCTCGAATAAATTGCGCATTAGAAAAGAGGATGAATCATCTCAGCAACCATCTCAACGGGATCGCCCAGATTCAATCCCAACCGCCCCTGCGCCGTCCCCCCATTAACCGCAATTTCCACAAATCCATGACTGCCCACCAGCCCGATCGCCTCTCCTATTTCCGCGTCCCCGTAAGTCCGAACCGATCGCAGCACCTGACCTCGAATTCGCACCTGCCATCCCGCACCCAATCCCGAACCCACAACCGTTGTGATGCAATTGCCAAAGCGATCGATCGCCTGTATCCCGCTTTCGGGTAACGCGATCTGAACCAGACTTGCCGGATCGATGGCAGAACCGATCGCCTCTAACGGCACGCCTTGAGCTAAATGCGCCCCCACGGCGGCAAAAATATCTCGGCCCTGAAACGTGGCACTGGATTTTGTAGAGCGTGATGACGATCGCCAAAACTCAGGCTGATCTAGCTCTATTGCACCCAGAATTAAATCCCGATCGAGCACCAGCAGCCCATTGTCTGGACCCACAAACAGCGATCGCTCTGTCGTCAATGCGATCGATCGTCGTTGCGTTCCCACACCCGGATCGATCACGGCTACATGTACCGTTCCTGCCGGAAAATAGGGTTCTGCCATCAAGAGCTGAAACCGTCCGCCCATCACGTCCTGCGGCAACACCTCATGACTCAAATCCACAATGGTTGCCCCTGGATAAATCCCATAAATCACCCCTTTCATCACGCCAACATAGCTATCTCGCAATCCAAAATCACTTAAGAGAGTGAGTAATCCCATGACGCTATCCTAATTAATATCTGATCAAAAATCATTAAAATAGTTTCACATCGATCGTTCACCGCCCGATCGATGTGTTAACGTGTCAAATCTTAAAATGCACTTTAGTGTTTGCGCTATTTCCGACTCTTTCTTTACCCTTAAACTTATGAATATTGCGCTCTTCACCCCGCGTTGTGGGTTCATGATTGGGGTCGCGGTTGTCCTCAGTTTCCCCATCAATGCGACCGCTCAAATCCCGAACTCCGATCAGCTTCCACCGCCTCCAGTGGCAGAGGGCTACAGTCCTTCTACCCTCAATTACAGCGCTGCAACTGGCTATCGCGTTGTTATTCCCGGTGATGATCCTAGTCTTTTAGCCCAAGCCAAATCCCTTGAACCCACGGCCTTTCTTCAAACCTTAAACGGCCAGCGGGTGATTCAAGTTGGGCTGTATGGCAACGAATCGATCGCGCGTCAACAAGTTGCCCGATTCCAAGCCCAAGGCATACCCGTTATCCTGCAAGGAGCCGGAGTTCCTAATCCTCCCAGTGCGCCTCCTAATCTTCTCTCCGCGCCCTCTCAACTGCCTCCTAGTCACAGCAGCAATCATCCAAATGCACTCCCCGTGGTCCAAACGACCGCCAAAGGCTATTACGTTATTGTTCCGACTCAATCGGGGGATGTGAATTTTGTGCAATCGCAACTCAATCAATTGAGCATTCCGTCGCAGTATATTTTCTTGCGCGATCGACCCTTTGGAATTCACTATGCGATCGGTGTTTTTAGTCAACGGAGTCAGGCGGACACCATGGCTTCGCTCATTCGCAGCCGGGGGAGTCTTGATGCTCGGGTTCACTATGAACGTTAGCGCAAAAGGTTGCTATTAATGCCCGATCATCGGTCGAATCCCGGACAATCCATTCAATTCCCAAATGCCGATGCTCCAGCCGATCGCCAAGCCCAACCAGGAGGTGAGCGTTAGCCAAATGCCTGTCGAGCGTTCGCTAAAATATCCGTTGCTAAAGTCAATGCGGGTAAGGGCTTCGCAGGCGAGAATCATGAAAACGGGTAAGAATATTTTAAGCCAATTCAAGAGAACTGACGTGACGCCCGCGATTAAAATTAAGATGCAAAAAGTCACGGCATCCGACTCGAAGTGATTCCGCATGAATTTCCCTAAAAAGGTCAATGGATGCAGAAATACGATCGTCAATCCAAAGGCTAGCGCTAGTCCGAGCACTAAGGATAGATTTGGGTCAGTCGTGGTCGCCAAAAAATGTCCAAAGGCAACGTAGGCTGACAGCATGAGAAGAAGAGATTTCCAGGGAAACCGACGGATGGTTGTCGTCATGATTAACCTGATGTCCTGGAAGAAGATCATTAAAGTAACGTTTTTCTATGGTACCGCGCAGAGCACTATTTAAAGATAGTGTTCTTTATTACAATTCATCTAAACGCTCACGATACCGATCGAGTTGCTGTTCTAGGGCGTCAATCTGAGCTTGGGCTTGCGATCGTTCTACTAGGAGTTGCTCTTCAAGCTCTTGTTCTCTCTCATACAGCTCAAGGGGAGTCAGTAATTTTGCGCCATTGTCTAATCGATAAAACGAAATAAGTTTCCCAGCGACTTCTAACCGCAATCCCAAACCCAGACTTTGACCATTGACGATCGGTACATATTGACCATCTACTAACCGAAACCCGCGCAACTTTTCCTTAATCCATTGACCCTTCGGATCAAACTGCCAAT
>JAYUJY010000084.1:0-1801 GCA_043764895.1 Synechococcales cyanobacterium
GGTCTATGACCTAGAGAGTAAGCTCGAACACACCCAAAGCCAACAGACGTTTGGATTTAATGCGATTGCATTCTACCCTGAAAGTCGATCGATCGACATCTAAACTGGCGGGCTTAAGGGTCTAGGACTCACGAGAAAACACTGAGGTTCCCGCGATCGAAATAATACATTTGCTTTTAGATAGAGCGCCAGACGGTTGCATCAATCCGGACGGTTTTGAGGCTAGATTCCAAGAAAACTAAATTTTTGGGCGAATGGTCGGGAATGAACCCTTGATTGATTCTTCGTTGGGTTTAGGGCACGGCATGGCCATTCCCCTACATTCTCTGGAACCGGGATCTGTAGGGGAATGGCTTGCCGTGCCCCAAACCCAACTGGATTATTTACGCCGCGCAGTACTAGGACGCCAGATCATCACCGTCTGTTAAATTGCCTAAACCGTCTGGGCGATCGCCAAACGCAACTCTCAATAATGGCGGTGCAATAAACGTCGTCACGATCACCATTACAATAATCGCGGCCTGCAACGACGGATCCAAAACCCCACTAGCGGCCCCATAAGCGGCAAACACTAGGCCCACTTCACCTCGTGGGATCATCCCAATCCCGATCGCCCATCGATTGATTCCGGGTTGGCCAAAGACCACAAACCCCGTGACCAGTTTCCCCACGATCGCAACAATCATCAGAAAGGCGGCTATGAGTAATCCTTCCTGATTGGCTGGATTAAACGGATTGAGCACGCTCACATCGGTCCGCGCTCCCACGACCACAAAAAAAATCGGCACGAGGAAATCGGCGATCGGCATCACCTGGTCTTCGAGTTCTTGATGTTTCTCGGTTTCTGCTAGAATCAGTCCCGCAATAAAGGCTCCCAAAATGGCCTCAAGCTGAATCACCGCGCCAATATACGACAACGTGAAGGCAAAGACGAGTCCGCTCACCAGCAGATTTCCCCGAGTTTGGAGGCGATCGATAAGCATGATAAATCCGGGCATGATCAACCGTCCCAACCACACGCCGCCAATCAAAAAAGCCGCTGCGGATGCCATCAGAATTAGCACATTACTGACTTGCACTTCGCCCGTCTTGACCAATCCACCGACGATCGCCAGGACAATGATCCCTAGCACATCATCCATCACCGCCGCGCCCACAATGATCTGACCTTCCCGCGTCTTAAGCTGACCCAGTTCCGCCAAGACCTTTGCCGTAATCCCAATGCTAGTCGCCGTCAACGCTGCCCCTGCAAAAATCGCCGGAATCGCACTTACGCCAAAGCCCAGCATCAATCCCGCCGTCCCCAACGCAAACGGCGTCACGACGCCCACCACCGCGACCGTCGTCGCCTGGACGCCAACCTTAAGCAACTCTTTCAGGTTTGACTGCAACCCAATTTCAAACAACAGAATCAAGACGCCCAGTTCAGCAAGGACGCTAATCACTTCACTCTGGGCCTCAAAGGTGGCAGTCAAATCAGCGGGACGGAGGTGGGCGGTGAGCTGAATCGTCTGCATGACAACAGACCCGCTCGCCTCGATTCCTTCCCCCGGAAACGTAAGCAGATGCAACGCCGAAACGCCCACTAAGACGCCTGCAACTAGTTCACCCAGCACAGGAGGCAAGTCAACTTTGTTACACAATTCGCCGCCTAGCTTGCTGGCAATGTAAACCACGACCAAACTCAATAAAACGCTTGCTAGAACCATCGAAGGGTTGGCCATAATTTTCTTTAATGAATAAGAACTGAATAATAACTCATTACCTCCTTCAGACTAGTATCATGCGGCGTAAATAAGCC
>JAYUJY010000085.1:0-32770 GCA_043764895.1 Synechococcales cyanobacterium
TGGGTTTGGGGCACGGCGTGCCATGCCCCTAAATCCGGGTTCCAGAGACCGTAGGGGCATGGCTTGCCGTGCCCCAAACCCAACGAAAAATAGATCAACAGGTCTGATTGTTTGGATTGTTTGCAATACTTGGCTTACTTACGCCGCATAGTACTAGGTAAGCGCTAAAACAAATGACAATCGGACGATCGCAGCCGTTTTAGCTGTTCTAACCGCTGATTAAAGAAATAATAATCTAATCGACTGTAATCATGAAGCTTTGCATTGACTAACGCAATAGACCAGCTCCATAGGTGAGACGCTTGGGTAAACGATCGCAAACTCTCTAATTCCCACGTCTCCAAGGGCTGGACCGATTGATACCCGTTAAGAAAGGCGCTTCTGATCTGTTGGCTAATCCCGCCCCGCAATCCCACCTGACAAAACTTAGCCACCTCAAACGCCCGCCATCCATAACCGCATTGGTCAAAATCAAATAGCGTCGGCGAATTTTCGACAAAATGAACATTTCCACTATGCGGATCGCCCCAACACACCGTCCAGTAGGGCGCATCCTGCGGTAATTCACGTAGATGAGTCTGCACTTCAACAACCGCTTCAGTCAGATACTGCAAATCCTCAGGCCGATCGATGAGGAAGGGCGCGATCGCATCGAGAGAATTGGCGAGTAGATGGTCGGCAGACAGTGACGGCTTGACATAATCACTCGAAAAATTCCGAGCCGCCTGATGGAACCGAGCCACGGTTTCGCCTAAAATATGACTTTGCACTCCGCTCAAATCACCCAGGGGAATCTCACCCGGCGCATAGATAAATAACGACGCATAGCGATCGCCTTCAGGAGCCTGGATCGGGATCAAAAACGTTCCAGCTCTCGTGCGCAGGGGATAGGCAATGGGAAGATCACGCGATCGCAAGAAATCTAATAAATCAAGTTCAAAGGCCACTTCGTCGTGCGATCGCCAGTGCGCATGAGTCACCCGAAGCACATAAACGCCAGTAGAGGTCTCGACTAAATAAACATCGCTTAATCCCTTGCACCAAAACTGGCACGACAATACGGTCCCAATCTCGTATTGCGGTAACGTTTGAGACATCAGCCCTTCGGCAGACAGCGTGGAATAAGTAATGGGAAAAACAGTGTCTACCATGGTGCAAATAATGAATGAAAAGGCGATCGCAAACTGTATCCACAGATACCTGCACCCGGTCTCTCACTCCATAGCTTAATCCTTTCTTATCCTTCGTTTCTAGATTTATTTATTTTTCTTTATTAAGTCCTTTGGCAATCCGTCCTAGATCGACCTTCTCATCGATCGCAATTCGCGTCGGTGATCCGCTGATGATGCGCTCGAAATTTCGGAAGGAGTCTTTGATTTCGGGTCCGTTAGACGTGATGGTGTACTCGCGAATCCCGCGATCGTGCCATGATCCGCGCATCTTAAAGACGTTCAATGCTCGGGCCATTTCTCCCCGAATTTCGACGTATTGCAGCATCAAGATGGTGTCGGTGATGGTGGAAATGTGGGTGTCGGTGATGGAGTTCGATCCCATGAACTGGTCTGTGGTGTTGGTGAAAAACCCGGTAATTTCTTCCTGCTTGGCAAATCCAGTCACGCCGATGACAAACTGACGAAAAGCGTTGTCGCTGACGCCGCGTGATAGGGCCGAGAGCGAATCAATAGCAATCCGCGTTGGTTTGAATTCCGCCACTTCGGATTTGATGGTTTGCAGATGATCTTCAAGCCCTGCCGATTCAGGGTATGCACAGATAATTTTTAGCAGGCCGCGCTGTTCGAGATCCTCAAAGTCAATGCCCCAGGAGTAGGCATTTCGAGAGAGCTGTGCCCGAGACTCTTCGTAGGCAAACAAAATCGCCCGTTCACCCCGAGCGCAGGCTTCTCTTGTAAACATGCTCACTAGCAACGTCTTACCCGTTCCCGTGGCTCCCGTCGCCAGAATGATGGAATCTTTGAAGAACCCGCCGCCGCACATCTCGTCCAAGATTTTGACGCCGGAGGAGACTCGGGTATTGGATGACTTTTGGGTGAGGCGCATGGCCCCGAGGGGGAAGATATTCATCCCATTGGCGGTGATGGTGAAGGGATATTCACCTTTCATGTGGGTGGTGCCACGCAGCTTGAGGATTTCGATGGTCCGCCGCCGCCGTTCGCCTTCTAGGACGTTGCGGACAATCACCACGTTGTCTGACACAAACTCTTCCACCCCAAAGCGCGCCACCAAGCCATACTCTTCCGTGCGTTCGGTGGTAATAACGGTCGTGACGCCGAGGGACTTGAGGCGGGTGACGAGACGTAAAATTTCTCGGCGAACCAAGGAGGCGGAGTCGTACTGCTGAAACAAAGCCGTGACCGAATCGATCGAGACTCTTGTTGCCTTATATTTCCGAATGGCGTACTGAATGCGTTCAATCAGGGCTGAAAAGTCGAAATTACCGACGACCTCTTGGCCTTCAGGATCCGGGGATGCATCTAGGATGAATAACTTCCCTTCGTCAATTAGTTTTTGCAAATCCCAACCAAAACTCACGGCATTCTTAATGATGTCTGCCGTGGTTTCTTCAAAGGTGACAAAGACGCCCGCCTCTTTGAAATGCTCAATTCCGTTGTACAAAAACTGGACGGCAAACAGCGTTTTCCCAGTCCCAGAGGTGCCGCTGACCAAGCTTGTACGCCCGACTGGAAATCCCCCGTGGCTAATATCATCAAAGCCCTCAATCATGGTCGTAATCTTATGTACGCCCAAGGCTTCGAGACGGCGACGATTTTCGGCGGTGGTAATGGCTTCCATGCTCAATCAATGCTTCCAAATTTATACTGATGTTGTGCTGATGCTGCCTCACGCAGTCTTGTGGGCGGCCTAAAGAAGAGTCTGACTGAAATTCAGATTACTGTCCTTCCCACGCTTCGGTTCGATCGCTCTGGAGTTCTTCATAGAGCAGGTCAAGGCCAATTAGAACGCGCTCTCGATCGGAGAGGTCTCCAATAATACGACGTACGGGCGGCGGCAAAATCTTTGCGAGAGTCGGTGTTGCAAGGATTTTGTCTTCCTCAGCAAGCTGAGGGTTCTTAAGGACATCAATGACTTTGAGCGCGTAGACGCCCTGAAATTCCTGTTCGAGAATCAGGTTCAACGTCTTGAGTGCTCGAAGCGAATTGGGTGTGTTTCCCGCAACATAAAGCTTCAGAACGTAGGTTTTACGGATGGTTTGCAAAAGATTAGACCTCTATGTGAATTTAGAAATCGGGGGATTAGAAATCGGGGGTGGCATTGGAGGTGTCCCTGGGAATCGATCGACGATACATTTCGCATAAGTGCGCCAAGGTATCAATTAAGGTCAGTCGATAGTCGAGGACCGCTTCTTCATGTCTGCCTTCCAACTTTAGTTGCTTCACAAAGTCATCCATGATTTCCATATGTATTTCTACAGCTTGTGAGACCGAAATGTCTGCAAAAAAGGCTGCATCCACGTAGCGATCGATCTTTTGGTTGATTTCAGCGTCCTCACTAAAGTAACCCAAAATGATGCTGCGATAGACGGTTTTTAGATCCGCTAGAACCTCTTCCTGGTCTCGCCGAGACAAATTCCGCAAAAAAGAACTCGGGTGGCGCTTGTAATAAACGCCCATGTAGCCGAGTCGTTCTTTGAGCTTATCGGAGAGGCGGCGTTGCTGAAGCAGGATGAAATTTTGAGTCGTTAGCTCCGTGATGAGGTCGGGTTCAGCTAAGGTCGGAATCCCACAGGCCGGAGAAAGGTACAAAAATTGGGCGATCGCCCGTTCGACGGCGGTTTCGAGTTCATTAAAGTTTGTAAAGGCCAGTCGGACCTCAGCCGTATGGTAGAGGTTTAGGAGTTGGACTTTAGGACCAGGAATGGGCAGAATGGCCGTTGGCGCGACGGTCGTGGCGTTACCCGTGTTGACAATGACCGTTGGGAGCAGGATGGCGTGACGATGCAGCCAGGAAATAATCTCAAATAAGGCGGGGCTTTCTTGAAGAATTAGGCAATCAACACTCTGGCTTTGCAAGTCGAGAAAGTCAAAAAAATCAGCTTGGTTCTGGGATTGCACGAGGTCAATGTGAACCTCTGATAGGTAAGATTCGGCGATCGTTGAGAGGCTGCGCGTTTCCATGAAGCAGCACACGATGAGACGAACTGCTTCTTCTGAGGATGGAAATGAAATCAAGGCCGCGCGTTCAATCACAATGACTTAAGTTCGGGTAGGAGAGTCTGAAGTGATTATAACGGTTTCTAGGGGATGGGAAATTTGACCGGATAATCAAAACATTATGGCTACTCCTTTAGATTCTGCACTACCGCTGACGTCACCCATTGCCGAACCTTTGCGACGGGTTACGTTCGATCAAACGTTGGATCTTGATGTTGCATTGATGTCTCCAGTTGAACTAATCGATCTCAATCGGCTTAAGGATGAATTCTTGGCCTGTGTGAGTCATGAGTTGCGATCGCCCTTAACGGCCTTGCTGGGGTTGTCACAGCTTCTTCAGGATCCTATTATTGGAGCACTCAACGATCGGCAGCGTCGCTATGTGCAGTTGATTCATCGTAGCGGTAAGCAACTGATCAATATTGTCAATGATATTCTCGATCTGACGCGGATGGAAACCGGAGAAATCGAGCTTCATCCCACGCTGGTGTCGGTTCCGATCGTTTGCCAGCAGGCTTTGGAGCAGGCCCAGCACCGCATTCCAAATCCTGAAAGTGTGGGGGCCGCAGCGGAGACCTGGCAGTTGCCTAGCTTTAAGCTTGAAGTGGATCCTGATCTCGAAACATTGATCGCTGATCCGACCCGTCTTCAACAAATCCTGCGGCATTTACTCTCGAATGCGCTGAAGTTTACGCCGCCTGAGGGTGAGGTGGGTTTGCGGGTCGCTCGGTGGGAAGGCTGGGTCTCCTTTACGGTGTGGGACACGGGGATTGGGATTCCGGCGGAAAAGCAGCATCTCATCTTCCAAAAATTTCAGCAGTTGGAGCATCCGCTAACGCGTCAGTTTGAGGGGACGGGGCTGGGGCTAGTGCTGACGCAGCGGTTGGCGCGGCTACAAGGTGGGGATATTACATTTACCTCGCGGGAGGGGAAGGGCAGTGAATTTACCCTGTTGGTGCCGCCGTCGCCGTCTGGACTGCTGTCGGAGTTGCCGTCGGTGTTGGGTTCTGGGTTGCCGTCGATTCCGGCTATTGCCCCGCCGATTTTTTTGCCTGTCCAGTCGCCGGGTGTTGCGCGGAACCGCATGGTGCTGGTGGTGGAGTCGGGTGTGCGGAATTTGAATGACTTAATTGAGCAACTTACGGAACTCGATTATCGCGTGGCCATTGCTCGATCGGGTACCGAAGCCCTCGAAAAGGTCCGGAAGCTTCAGCCCTGTGCGGTGTTGTTGAACCCGTCGCTGCCGCTGCTGTCGGGGTGGGATGTGCTGACCCTGCTCAAAGCGCACGCGGACACTGAGGCGATTCCGGTGATCATTACCGATACCACCACCACCGATGAGCTTCGCGCCCATGAATCCCGAGTGGATGGTTTTTTGAGGCTTCCGGTGAGTCCTAGAGCGCTGGCGGACACATTGGAGCAGGTTTTGCAGCCCCAAACCTCAGAGCAAGAGAGTGCTTCACGGATGATTCTTTGCCTTCATTTGGCTGAAGCGGAACCCGATCAACTCTTTTCGCTTGAGAGCTTTTTGCACTCCAATCATTTTCGCGTGGTGGAAGCCAATGATTGTGAGCAAGCGGAACTCTTGGCCCGTGTCTGGAAACCTCAGGTGCTGCTGCTCGTGGGCACGCTCGTTGATCCGACGCCCTATCTCCGGCGGCTAGTCAAACAAACCTACTTGGCGTCTCTCCCGATTATTACCCTCGATACCGCCATTACTCAAGCGGCGATTCAGACCTCGGAACTGGCGGTTTTTCCCTGTCTTCACCCTAATCGCTCTGATTTACTGTTGCAAACCATTGATGTGGCGATCGGATTTGCGGGGCGTCCGCTGCTCTTGATGGTGGATAGCGCTCAGTGGCAATTGGCTCCATCCATTCATTTTGACTGGATCCAAGCGTTGCTCCAGTATTTGCACACCGCCGGACTTCAAGGGACCATAGCCCACAGTACGCATGAAATGCAGCACAAACTTCGATCGCAGGGGGTTGATTTGTTGTTGATCTATTGGCACGATGGTGTTTTGTCGGAGACGTTGCGATCGGGCCTTGCTTTGCTTGACGATCAGCCGACACCTCCGGTGTGTTTAATTCTAGATTACCGAACTAAAAATCAGACTCCTCTCGATTTTCAGCTATCTCCCACCACTCAAATCACGACACCTCATCCCACTATGGATGGGTTATTACAGCAGATTCAGCAATGTTTGGGAATGGGAAATTGAGGCGAGGATTTAGATTTGTCTCTAGAGAACAAAAGGGGGAACAGGGGGAACAGGGGCGATCGCGTTATGATGAACGGGTGGATATCTTAGGCAGGATGAGAGCATGAATGATTGGCGATCGGATTTTCTGGATGCGGCGAATCATGCGATCGAAGGGCTAGAAGATTGGGCGGGTGAGTGGTCACTGGGTGCGGCGAAACAGTTCGATCGTCTCGTTGAATTTACGGCGGAATGGTCAGATGAAGTGGCCACGGACGTGACAGATGCGGTGGCCGATGTGATGACGCACGTGACCACTGAACTCTCGGCGCAGACCCAAGCCTTTCTCGATACCGATCTAGATTCATTTCTCAATACATTGCTTCATCCATTAACCGTTGAATCTTTAGAAGATTGGATCAATGCCGTCTCAGTTCCAAATCAGTATTCCGGCGTTGCAATCAAGCCCCATCCGCTGTGCGTGAACTGCAAAAATTTTCACGGTCAGGCGTACAACGATGTTTCTCTGACTTGTGGGATGCACCCCTACGGTATTGCAGACGGGCAAAATGAGTGCATCGATCGCGATCTGTGAAGCTTCTTACCCCTCAAAATCGATCGATCGCGTAATTTCCCCAAAGCCAAACTCCTCTTCCAAAATTACCTTCGTCTCAAATACCGCCATAATGTCATCATCATTTGGGCTTCCTTTCGACGATCCGGTATTGCCCTTCGCAATGATCAATGCGCAATGTCCCTTCGAGACCGCCGATCGTTTTTGCCAGATACTGAGCCACCCTTGCTCCTCGGTATCCGTTTCATCAAACTCTCCTAACAAAAACACTTCATTATTCTTTGTTTTTAGCAACCCTAAACGCTGCGGACTTCCGGTGAGTTCGTATTCTCCTGCATGAAATCCAATGCCTTGAACGCCATCCATCGCCTGAATCATTTTGATCATCACTTTCGCTTTGGCCATGGATGTTTGAAGTAGAAAGGTCGGTATCACAATCTCACTGGCGGGTTTCTTACTGCTTTTGGCGGGTTTGTCGAGTTCTTGATAGTGCAACGTCTTGGGTTTGACCTGCGCCAAGAATTCTAAGGTCGCTTTCCCAAAGCCCACAAATGCATTTCCCGGAACCAAGTCATCCCGGAACAACTCCTCCTCATCCTCGTCATAGTCGCCCTCATCGTACTCATCCTCTTCGTCGTCTAAGAATTCAGCCGCGAGATCGGGCCTCGTCGAAACCTTCACCGTGAGTGGATTGGGGATGCCGTCAATATCGGGAATGGGGAGCTTATATCGACTTGTAATGGTGGGAAACTCACCGTTGACCAGCTTGGCGCGGTTTTTGGTGGTGAAGCGATGAAGGGCTTCTAGGATGACGGCCAGTGCGATCGTCTCATCCTCATGCAAAAACGATCGCATTCCTTCGAGGGGATGAAGACTGCCAAAACTGGGTTCCATCGACTCATAGGGCATCGATCGCGGTGTTCTTGATATTGCTCCCGATCGATCGTCGGTTTCATAGTTCATGAAAATACAGTCTTGCGCTAGGAATGCCGCTTCCATCTCCGCCATACTCCCTTGAGCCACGGCCCGAATCCGAAACTCCTTGAGTGAATCAAGATTGCGATAGGACAAAATGCCAAATTCCATTCCCAAGTTGCCCAGCACCGACACATACACCGTCCCGAGATCCCACTGATTAATCTCGACTTCGAGAATTTGGTGATCGCCCATCAACGTCCAAGGTGCGGTATTCCACAGTTGCTCCGCTTTTTCGAGGAGGAGACCCTCGTACTTTAGAGCGTCGTCGGAGGGGCGCTGGTTGCGGAAGGACTTGAAATCTTCGAGCAAATCGTCGATGAGCGGCAACTCCGGCACAAACTCTAGCGTAATCTCAAGGTCTTGCAGAATGGACTTGAGGTAAAGCTGGATTTGTCGATCGCGAACGACGATCTTTTTCGGGCGGGCGGGATAGCCGGGTTGGTGTGGATACTCAATGGCCTTAAGCAAGGCCCGAACGATCGCCTCCGGTCCAGCATCGGGTGAAATGGTCTCTATGGTGCGCACAATTCCCTGGGTGCCATCGACCCAGAGCACATAGTCTTCCACCTCAGGCATGTCGCCCTGAACAAGCTGAAGTCCATCATGAAGTTTAGCGCGATCGCCTTCCCAGACGCTGGCGTCTTGGGGGAGTTTCATTAATCGACGGCGCGTTCCAGGATTGAGATGGCTCATAAGAATTCAAAGCTTTCGCGAAGGCGTGGACGTGATGGCATTCCCCAATCCTACCGTTTCGTTCCCCCATTCGTGCCACAACCGCAGACCGTTATGCCAATTTTCCCAACATTTTTTTGAAATCGCTCAAAGATGGAAGACGTAGCCTCTAGAATGTAAGGATTAGAACCAATAAGGCAGGCACTTCCCAATGATCGCAGTTCAAGACGCTCCCGCGCAAGCTCCCCAGCACGGGATTCTGATGTCAGAGACGGCTTTACGTCAAGTGAAAATGCTCCGTGACCAGCAAGGGTCTGACCTGTGTCTGCGGGTCGGCGTTCGAGGCGGTGGCTGTTCTGGAATGTCCTACACCATGGACTTTGAGCAGTTGGCCAATGTCCGATCGGACGATGAAGTCTATGACTACGATGGCTTTCAGGTCGTTTGCGATCCTAAGAGCCTGCTGTATGTCTATGGCATGATGCTGGACTATAGCAATGCGCTAATCGGCGGCGGCTTCCAGTTCACGAATCCCAACGCGGCTCAATCCTGCGGTTGTGGCAAGTCTTTCTCCACCTAATCTCCTGTACTATTCTATAGACTGAAGGAAGATTTGAGATTAGTGAGAGATTAGTTGCCATCATGACGACCACTCAGACCGTTGAAGATTTATTTGATGCAGGTTTAGAGCGCTATAAGGCTGGAGAACCCGTAGAGACGCTTATTCCAGTGTTTAAGGAAATATGCGATCGATCTCGTACGGTGAGCGCTGCTTGGACCTGTTTGTCGTGGCTGTACCTGCTGGCGGATCAACCCGCCTTGGCCTACACCACGTCTCAGAAGGCCGCCAAGCTTAACCCTCAAGATCCCCAAGCGCGGCTTAATCTGGCGCTAGCGATGTTGGAAACCAATCGCAAGGGCGTCCGATCGCACATTGAATTGACCCAGCAGATCATGATGGTCTCGGAAGAGCTGCGGGATGAAGTAAATAGCAATATTGAAGATGGACTCACGCGCAAACCGGAGTGGAAAAGTCTTCTCCGCGTCAAAGCTTGGCTTAATGACTAGCTGAATGAGTGGGTCATGAGTCAGGAATTTTAAAGTGCGATCGATTCTACAAGTGAGGGTCGATCGTATTTTTTATTTACAGTTTGAACGGTTTACAACATGAATCATGAGGCTGTATGAGTAAGCGACGGATTCTGGAAGAGGGCGTGTCGTACACGTTTCGATCGTATTACGAGATGTCCTACGAAGCCGATGAGATTTTGGCGGAGTTTGGGTATGGGCTGAACCGATCGCGGTTGAATTTGCCGAAGAGTGGCCGATCGCTCGTGGGCGTGGCAAACTTGCAGGCCCGGATGGAGGAGATGCTGGGGCTAGTCAGTTTGAGCAGTGAGACGGCTAGACGAGAGACATTGGTGGCTCCGGCGTTGTTTGAAGTGGCCCATTATTGTCAGTGTCAGGTGAGAATCGAGTATCCGTTGCAGGTGAGTGCTTGGCTGAAGGGAAATTTAGATTATTTCCTGAAGCGGGATGCCAATCTCTTGGTGGTGGAGGCGAAGAATGCGGATTTGAGTCGTGGGTTTACGCAGTTGGCGGTGGAGCTGATTGCGATTTCGGAGGTGGAGGAGGGGGATGTTTTTTATGGGGCGGTGACGACGGGGGATGTATGGCGGTTTGGGCGGCTCGATCGACCAGGCCGTCAGATTTCGCAGGATATTACGCTCTACCGAATCCCGGATGATCTGGAGAATTTGCTGCTGATTTTGTTGGGGATTTTGGAAGATGCTTAAGCCTTGAGTTAGGGTGAGCTAGGGCTTTAAATTTTGCGCATTTGTTCCCAGGCCGATCGCCATTGGGCTAGCTGGGAGTCGCTCTTTGGGGTGAGGTATTCGCTCCTTTTGAAGGCGTCGGGGGAGGGCGACAGGATGGGATTGGTGCGGAGGTCTTCGGGGCGGTTTGGTTCGGGAGTTTGGCCTAGGTTTGGGGCGATGCCTTGGGTGAGTTGAGAGAGTTGGGGCGAGAGTTCTGGCGTGAGGCAGTAGTTGCACCAGGCGGCGAGGGTGGCTTGATTAGGCGTTGGATTGGATGCGGGCTGGACCCAGAGGTCTGCGCTGAGGAGGGTGCCGCTTTGGGGGAAGACTGCGGCTAGGGTCGGGTTTCGGCGGATCATGCGGAGGGCGTCGGTGGAGCTGGCGAGGGCGACCCAGGTGTGATCGAGGGTGAGGGGCTGGAGGTAGTGAGTGCTGGAGTAGAGCTTGACCTGGGCGTGAAGTTGGGCGAGTTCGGCGTTGAGCGTACTAGGGAGAGTGGGTTCGTTATAGGATTTGCCGAGTTTTTTTAGGGTCAGGCCGATGACTTCTAGTGGGCTATTCAGAAGTGAGATTTTTCCGGTGAGGTCCGATCGCCAGAGGTCGGCCCAGTCCGTGGGCGGGGTGAGATTGTGGGTTTTGAATTGATCTTTGCGGTAGAGAATGACGGTGCTATTGATGCGGTAGGGAATGCCCCAGAGTTGGCCTGCGGGGTCGAGTGTGCCGCTGTCGTTGCGTTTGAGTAGGGTTTGGAGGGTGGGATCGAGGGTGCTGAACTGGGGGATTTCGCGGGGATCGATCGGTTGAATCAGGCTTTGGCGGATGGCAGGGGTGAGCCAGAAGTCGCCGAGGGTGGTGAGATCGGCGATCGGAACTTCGGGAGTTGTGCCAATGAAGGGGAGATTGATCGGGACGAGACCTTTTTTGGGCGTGTAGTTCGGGAACGATCGACGTTTCCAAGCTTGGAGTTGTTGAAATAGGGCGGCAAGCTGGCGTTCTTGGGTGAGATCGATCGGACTCGCTTGCGGGTTGGCTTTCTTAAATTGTTGGGTCAGCAGGGCGGGAAAGGTGCCTTTGAGGGTGGTGATGCGGACTGCGTTGGCGGGAGTGGATTGGCACGCGGTGAGGAGGGGAAGGGTAAGCGCGGGGGGAAGCGTTTTGAGAAATTGGCGTCGTTGCATGGAATAGGGGTGGGTGACGAGGTTTGGGGTGACGGGGTTTACTGACGGGGTTTACTGACGGCGTTCTAGGCCAAATCCGACGAGGGTGATTTCTGTGGGCATTTCTGGGCCTTCTGGGCGGCGATAGGTGACGATCGTCCGGAGCCGCGTGTTGAAATCGACAAATCGCATCTGATCGATCGCGACCGATTGGCTATACACCGTCATCATTTCCAGGGTTTGGCGTGTGGGCAGGTAGGTAAAGGTTCCGGCGATCGCACCGCTTTCCGAATATCCGGCGTTGCGTAAATAATAGCCGCGAACGAGTTCTTCCTGAAGGGCAACCTGAGCGGCGATCGGAGTAGGCAGAGGCACTTCTGTCGTCGTCACGAAGGTTTCGGGTACAAACAAGGCTTGGAGACTCATGCCTTTCGTCGCTCCCGTCTCTGAAACCGTATCAAACTGAATGGCAAAACCGGGCGATTTCTTTACGGCATCAGGCGTGACTCCAGTCGGCATCACCGATCGCAACAATTTCCCCTTGGTCTCTTCACCCAATGTGGTGGCTGTAAAGTCGGTGTGCGATCGTTCGATTTCCCCGTCTTCGTAATAGTGATAGGTCCGCTCCGTACTCCAAGTTCCATCACAAGCTTGAAAAAAGTCTTGAAAATTCATCATAAGGTCGTTTGCCGCTTCATCAATCGTTAAATAATCCTGCTGGTCAATGGGTATTCTATCGATTTGTCAATACCATAGGAGTGTAAGGACTTGATAGTTATCAATCCGATCAGATAAATCTATAAATCTACATAAGGGGCGATCGAATGCCAGTTACTCAGACCGATACAATGAAAGTCGAAATCTCGCAGCTCGGACAGAAGGTCGATCGGCTTTTTCCTGCTATCGAAGAATTGAAGCGACTGGTTTCCAATACCTTGGCGGAAGCTGGATCGTCGGTGCGCACGGCCTCAACGGGGGAACGCATCGGAACGCTAAATGGGTATGATTCATCTTACTCACATCATCATGTGTTGGAGGAATTTATGGACCATAAGGATATCCTAATTGATAGCGAAGGCACCGAACTCTATGCCAAAAAGAGCGATCGGGTTCTCCCTCCTGAACTCCAAATCCAGCGACTCACGGCCCAACTGACCGCTGCCTACAACCGGATTGCGGCGCTCGAAGATCAGCTCTTGTCTCGTCGATCGGCTTGAAGACTGGCCTCAAGACAGAGGGTCTCAATTACGCGCACCATGCGATCGTTGTCCCAGTTTTGGTACAGTGCCCCCGCGATCGCACAGCCCCCAGCTCCCACGCCTTCCTTGACGAAGCCACGTTCGTAGGCTTCAAGTGCTGTCAGGTGAGAGGCCGCAAAGCTCAGTTGGGTGGCAATTAGCGGCACGTCTCCTACTTTTTCGGCTAGTCCTACGGTGTCTCCCGTCGGATCTTCGGCAACCCAGCGCGTGGTGCCGACTAAAACATTTTCGGGTTCCCAGAACAGGTCTTGGGCGCGTGCTATTGCTCTAACCAAAGCATACACCGCGAGCATTTGCGTTCCACCTGCGAGTAACACCCCGCACACCGGACTCGCCCCGATTGCAAATCCAGCGGCAAACGGCTGCATCGGATCGCCCACCGCCGCCAAAAGGTGTAATGGGAAATTTGGAGCAGATCGATCGGGCCTCGATGCCCAGAATTTGTCGAGTCCCGTCTGAACAACTCGTAGCTTTTGATCATGATTGCAGGTGGGATGGCTGCTATTGACACTTCCCGCTGCGTCGATGCCCAATCCGAGAAGTGTCGCCAATGCGGTTGTGGTGCCACCGACCACGCACTCGCCCAGAATGAAGTAGCGCTGCGATCGGGATTGCCTTGAAGCCAAGGTTGCGCCGACCTTCATTCCGCAGGCCAACAAATATTCGACCCGTTGGATTGCCATAGCTTGACCTGTACTGACACATCGGGCGACAGCATTAGGAAGAACGGTTGGATCAAAAACGTCGGATGCGATCGGCAACGGCGCAGGTAATCCCGTATTGAAGAGATAGGATTGGATGCCTAACGCTTGGACGATCGCACGGGTGATCATGACAGGTGATGCTCCGGCAATCAGTGGCGGCAACGGATAGGTCACCCGATCGCAAACGCCATTAGCCAGAAATTCTGCATCCGCATGGGCAGTCCTCGATCGATCTTCTGGCGTTTTTCCCGCTGCCGAAATCCCCGGAATCAGCGCCGTCTCCGTAAACCCCAACGCGCCCACGAAGATGGGTTTTTTATTGCCATATCGCCTGATCCAATCCGCCGCCTGGTCGAGTTGGGTATAGGCTTTCACCATGGGATTAGGCATTATGCTAAGCGTCATTGAAGATCGCCTGAATCAGCTTAGGCGGATCGGGAATCGAGTTACCCAGGCGATCGCACAGGTACCATGCCACGATGTGATACAGCGTTGTGTAAATACAGTCTTTAACGATCAAAAATCCGATCGTTGCGAGTTGGACGCTGCCAATCGTCGGTTGCCACAGAAGTCCAAGTTTATCGACGCCCCACTCCAGCAATCCCGTCACCTGCATCGTGAAGTAGAGCCACAGATCTTCACCGAGCAAAATAGACACCAACCAAATCTTAAAAAACGTCCCAAAGGTTGTAATAATCGTCCCGATCGGAATGGTCGATCGCCACCGTCCTCGCCGCTGCCACAACGCGCCCATCGTCCAGCCCAGCACCCCATAGGGCATAAAAAATTGCACACTCCGCAGCGGACCCATCAAAACGCTAACCAACAGCATGGAAATCAACACGGTCATTCCTGCCGGACGGTTGCCCCAACGCAGATAAATCAGCGTAATCGGCAGGGGAAACAGCAGCATGATCGGCCCGATCGGAAAGTAGAAGTTGATCAGCCAAATCAAAGCCGCCGCACTGGCGAGAAAAGCCGTTTCAACGAGGACGATCGGGTTTTTGGGGTCCACGCCCATGCGGGTATTTTGTGGGTCTTTGGGAGGTTCTGGCACGATGTCGTCGAGCCAACCCCGATCGTCGTTGGGTTCAGGATTCATGGGAGGTGCGTCGTCGGGGTGATTTAAAATATGAGGTAGTCACAGATCTGATAGTGGAGGTGTCTTTGTATCTAACCTTGTAGCTAAAGATTTTATCGCGTTTTACCCTAGCGATCGTTAATTTTTTTTGACTTGAGGCACAATAGGTTATTAATCTATTGTTACAGGGCTATTTTGCTTGAGGCTTTATAATGTCTGATGCGTGTCTAAATCTATCCCCTAATCCATCTCAAAACCAATCCTCAACTTTGACTCAACCTGACTTGACGCTAGAATTTCAACGATTGGTGGAAAATGTGAGCGATGTTTATTTTGTCCATGATTTGGAGGGCCGCTTTACTTATTTATCGCCGCAGTTTGAACGGATGTTGGGGTACCCAGTGGCAGGTTGTTTGGGACAGTCCTTTACGCCGCTGGTCCATCCGGGTGATTTGGATGCGATCGACAAGATGCTGCACCAATTGATGATCGATCGCATTCCCCATGAAAACTTGGAAATGCGGGTTCGTCATGTACTCGGTCATTGGGTTTGGATTTTGATTAGCCACTCGGTGGTGATTGAAGGGGGTGATGTGGTTGCCTTTCAGGGGGTTGCGAAGAACATTAGCGATCGTAAAGTGGCTGAATATGAGCTGCAATTAAAAACTAAACAACTGGAGCAAACTTTAGCCGAACTCAAGCGCACACAGATGCAAATGATCCAAAGCGAAAAGATGTTGTCTTTGGGGCAGCTTGTGGCGGGGGTCGCCCATGAAATCAACAATCCAGTGAATTTTATTTATGGCAATTTGAATTATGCTGAGCACTATTTTCAGGATCTGATTCAATTGGTGAATACCTATCAGATGTGTTATTCCGAGACTGATCCGAGGGTGAAAACGTTGATGGAGGATATTGAATTCGAGTATCTCTTGACGGATTTGCCGAAGATGCTGAATTCGATGAAGATAGGGGCCGATCGGATTCGTAGCATTGTTTTGTCACTCAGAAATTTCTCACGCTTGGATGAGGCTGAGTTGAAACGGGCGAACATTCATGAGGGGCTAGATAATACGCTACTGATTTTGCAACATCGACTTAAAACTCATCATCTACGTCCAGCGATCGTCATCGTTAAAGAGTACGGAGATTTTGCAGATCTGGAATGCTATGCAGGTCAGCTTAATCAAGTTTTCATGAATGTCTTAGGAAACGCGATTGATGCAGTTGAAGAATCATGGCATCTTGACTCCGATCGAAAACTTCAGATTACGATCGTCACTGAAAAAATTGTAAATGAACTCGTTATTCGGATTTCAGACAATGGCATCGGAATCCCGCCTGAGCTGATCCATCGACTATTTGATCCATTTTATACGACGAAGCCTGTTGGAAAAGGGACGGGTATGGGGTTGTCCATTAGCTATCAGATTGTGGTCGATCAACATCAGGGGACATTGGAGTGCATTTCGACGATCGGGCAGGGCAGCACCTTTGTGATGAAGTTGCCTATAACTTCTGTGTGATTGCGCACCTGGCGAAGAGGTTTTGGATCCATACCGTGCTCTAACCTGATTTTAATCACAGTTATGGCGTGATCCTAGCCGGGACTGGGTACAGACGGGCACTTGGTTCACCCTCTAATTTAACCGCTCAATCCAGATAACCCCGATCGAAATTTCAGTCTGGGTCGCTGCTTTAATCTCTACAAGAAATGCATGTTTTGTCCGGTGGTTTGCAATGGTTTAGCACCTGGGTTTAGCACCTAGATTTAAGACCCCTTACAATTCAAATACTCAAACGATCGAGGGGCGGGAACATTGTTGGTCACCCTCGATTCATCTTGAAAGAGAATGACTGTGATACCATTCTGGAAAAGTTTGAGGAGTTCGATAGGTTCAAATACTCAGAACAAGTTAGAGAACAACTCTCTGTTCTGGTCTAATAGCCTACGAATTATTATTTTGTGGTGGTAGAGGAGTAACAAACGTGACCAAGCGACCTGAGTCGGCTTCTAATTTTTCATTGCATCGACATCAACTCGAACCCATCCGGGTCGGTGTGATTGGTATTGGAAACATGGGACAGCACCATGTCCGGGTTCTGAGCTTGATGAAAGACGTCAAACTCATGGGAGTCTCTGATGTCAATCTCGATTGCGGGATAGAAACCGCCAGTCGGTATCAGACCCGATTTTTTGAAGATTATCATGAGTTGCTGCTCCACGTGGATGCCGTCTGTATTGCGGTTCCGACTCGGTTTCACCATGCGGTGGGGCTAGCGGCACTGAAAGCGGGCGTTCATGTGTTGATCGAAAAACCGATCGCCGCCACGATTTCAGAAGCCGAGTCCTTGGTCAATGCCGCCGCGACCGAAGGCTGCATTTTGCAAGTCGGCCATATTGAGCGCTTTAACCCGGTGTTCCAAGAACTCAGCAACGTACTGAAGACCGAGGAAATTATTGCCCTCGAAGCCCATCGCATGAGTCCTTACTGCGATCGCGCTAACGACGTGTCGGTGGTGTTGGATCTGATGATTCACGATATTGATTTGGTATTGGAACTCGCTAAGTCCCCGGTGGTTCGCTTGACCGCCAGTGGAAGCCGTGCGAGCCAGACGTCTCAGTATCTGGACTACGTAACCGCCACCTTAGGGTTTGCCAATGGCATTGTGGCGACCCTGACGGCCAGCAAAATCACCCATCGCAAAATCCGGCGCATTTCCGCCCATACCAAGCGATCGTTGACCGAAGCGGACTTCCTCAATAACGAAATCCAAATCCATCGCCAAAGCGCCAACACCCACAGCGGCAGCGGCATTGCGATTAACAACGCCGTGAGCTTCGGAATGCCCAATTTCTACCGTCAAGATGGCATCATCGAAAAAGTCGCGATCGGACGGGTGGAGCCGCTCCATGCTGAACTGGAGCACTTTATGGCCTGTGTACGGGGTGGACTGCCGCCGTCTGTTGGTGGTGAACAAGCCCTGAAGGCGCTCCGGTTGGCGAGCTTGATTGAGCAGATGGCGATGGATGGTCAGGTGTGGCAGCCGATCGATCTCGGTGACGGGGCGATCGAAACGCCTATGATGGCGGTATAGAGCAAGTGGTATAAAGCACGATGACGGTGGCGCTGAGGACTTCGCGATTAATACTTCGGTTAGCGATGCAGGAAGATATTCCGGCAATTTTGCGCTATCTAAGCGAGAGTCAGGAGTTTTTAGCGCCCTTTGAACCCATTCAACCCACTGGATTTCAGACCAAGCAGTACTGGCGGGATCAAGTGGCTCGAAGTTTTCAGCAATTTCAAAGCGGACAATCCTTGCGACTCTTTTTGTTTGAAAAGACCAGTCCCAAAACCATCATTGGAACGGCAAATTTTACAAATTTTGTCTACTATCCCTTTTACTGCTGTCATCTTGGCTACGGTCTAACCCGTGATTGTCAAGGGCAAGGACTCATGCAGGAAGCCTTGGAGGAATCCATTCGCTACGTTTTTGCACAGATGCAGTGTCACCGCATTCAAGCCAATTACATGCCTCGCAATCAACGCAGTGCCAATGTTTTAGAACGACTCGGATTTCGGATTGAAGGGGAGGCAAAAGATTATTTGTTAATCAATGGCATGTGGGAAGATCATATTCTGACGAGCTTAACGAATCCCCACTGGAGCCTAGATTAGCCATGATTCAGCCCCAAACCCGAGAGATGCTGACCCGAGATGGCGTCCGGCTTGATGCAGACGTCTACTATCCAGCGGTTTTAGAGGGCGACTATCCCGTGTTGCTGATGCGTCAGCCCTATGGACGATCGATCGCGTCCACCGTCGTGTATGCCCATCCGAGCTGGTATGCCACGCAAGGTTACATCGTGGTGATTCAGGACGTGCGGGGCCGAGGCACTTCAGGCGGCACCTTTAAATTGTTTGAATCTGAGATTGAAGATGGATATGATTCGGTTATGTGGGCGGCAAACTTACCCTACAGCAACGGCAACGTTGGAATGTATGGTTTCTCATACCAGGGGATGACGCAAATTTATGCAATGATGCACCGCCCGCCTGCCCTAAAAGCCCTTTGTCCAGCCATGCTTGCCCATGACCTGTACGAAGACTGGGCCTACGAAGGCGGCGTCTTCCGGCTACAGTCAAACCTAAGCTGGGCGCTACAAATTGCGGCTGAAGGGGCGCGCCTGGGCCAGGACCATCCCGCTTTTTTAGCCCTAAACCAAGCCGCCAAAGCGTTACCCCTGTCCGGTGAGATTCCCGCCTATCCTGACGTGTTGACCACCTTTGCACCGGATTCGTTCTATCACGATTGGATTGGGCGAGAGGATTGGGATGAGTATTGGTCCTATCCACAGATGGATTTGGAAGACACTGAGAACATTTTTGGCGTTCCCCCGATGCTGCATATTGGAGGGTGGTTTGACCCCTATCTCACCGGAACCCTCAAGCTTCACGATCGCTATCCCAACGAGGCTCCGCAGCATTTGATCATCGGTCCATGGGCGCATTTACCGTGGGGACGCAGGGCAGGATCGATCGACTTTGGACCTACTGCGGTGAGTGATTGCGATCGGGCACAGGTTCGATGGTTTGACTATTGGCTCAAGGGTGAGGGCAGCTTAGGTCCGGCTGCAACGTGGTTTGAAATGGGAACCAATCGGTGGGTGAGCGGCGATCGGTTTGAGGATTTGGCTCATCAGTCTTGGCAATTGGAAACCACCGGGCTAACGTCCGTGCGAGATGGCCGCTTGCTGAAACAAAATTCGCCTTTATCGCCTACGGTTCCGGATGCGATTGTCCATGATCCCTGGCGTCCGGTGCCATCTCTCGGCGGTCATGCTGCTTCTCCTGCGGGGGTGTTCGATCGTTCACACCTTGACGATCGCGCAGACGTGCTTACCTACACTACCGAACCGCTCTCTGAGGCGTTGCTGATTCAAGGTTCAGCCACGGTTCAACTCCAGTTTGAAACTTATGCACATAGCGTTGACCTTCACGTTGTTCTTTCCCAAGTTCTTCCCGATGGAAAAGTTTTAAATATTTGTCAAGGCGTTAAGCAAGTGCATGATCCAGAATCCGATCGTGCCTGTGTCATTCGTTTACAATTGACCAGTACTCAAGTCCCGATGGGGAACTGTCTTCGAGTAAGTGTGAGCTTGAGTAATTATCCGGCCTACGCCATGAACTCAGGGACCGGAAAACCGTTGCATCAAGAATCGGCCATGGATTACCAAATCATTACGGTTTACATTAATGAGGGTGAGCTTTTTCTACCGATCGGCCATTCAGTTTGACAACTATTGATTTTAATAATTGCCCATGCCCTATCCACTCTGTAACTATTATCTAGTCGTTGATCTAGAAGCCACCTGCTGCGATCGCAAAAGCATTCCCAGTTCAAAGCGTGAAATCATTGAAATCGGTGCGGTGATGCTCGATCGAGACTTGACCGCCATCAGCGAATTCCAAACCTTTGTACGCCCGGTGCGGTTCCCAAAGCTGACCTCGTTTTGCACAACACTCACGACGATCGCGCAAACCCACGTAGATACAGCGCCGACATATCCTGATGCAATGACAGCCTTCCAAACTTGGATACAGGCTTATCCTGAATTTGTGTTTTGTGCGTGGGGAGATTTCGATCGGCGGCAGATTCGGCAAGACTGCAAGTTTCATCAAGTGCCCAGCCCGATCGATGTCACCTGCCTAAACCTAAAAACCATGTTTGCACGATCGCAAAACTTGCCGGGAACCTACGGCATGAGCCAGGCGTTAGAAATGGCACACCTTCCCCTCACAGGAACGCACCATCGCGGCATTGACGATGCTCGAAATATTGCAAAATTAGTGCCCTATTCGCTGGGACACCGTTCGTTGGAATGAAGAAGCTAGTCTTGTGCGGCGGAAATAAGACCTGTATCAAAATCCGCCGTTAGGTTTGGGGCACGGCATGGCCATGCCCCTACAGCCTCTTGCACCCGGATCTGTAGGGGCATGGCTCGCCGTGCCCTAAACCCAACGGGGAGAAGTTGAATCGCTGGATTATCTAAGCCGCAGACGACTAGCCTGAAACCCATCACGACTCGATCGCCGATCGCAAATTTCCACCATGTTCAAGCAACAGTCGATCGCATGAGTCCAAATCCTGACCCGTCCAATGCATGGCGAGCGCTAGTTTCACCGATTGACCACTTTGGGTCAGCAACGCATCTGATGCCTCCCGGCTGAGACTCGTCAAATCCATTAGGATCCGCAAAGCGCGATCGTGCAGCTTAATATTCGTCACGGCCACATCGATCATCCGGTTGCCATACACCTTGCCCAACCGAACCATGGCTCCAGTGGACAAAATATTCAACGCCATTTTGGTCACCGTGCCGGATTTGAGCCGCGTCGAACCTGCCAAAATCTCTGGACCCACGGGCAACCGAATATCGATGTCTACCTCAATGCTGACCTGATCCTTCGGCACGCAGGCCATAAAAATCCCTACAGCGCCCCGTTTTCGAGCTTCGGCTAAGGCTCCATGAACGTAAGGCGTCGTCCCCCCCGCTGCGATGCCCACCAGCACATCTGCCGCCGTAATGCCATAGTCGTCCACCGCCTTGGCCCCGCCTTCACGGCTGTCTTCTATGCCTTCTGAACTTTTGACCAATGCCGCTGCGCCGCCTGCGATGATACCTTGCACCATTTCGGGGGGCGTGCAGAAGGTGGGAGGGCATTCAGATGCGTCAAGGACACCCAAACGCCCAGACGTCCCGGCCCCAATGTAAAACAACCGTCCGCCCGATCGCAGCGCCGCTGTAATCCGATCGATTGCCTTAGCTAGATCCGCGCGCGCTCCCGCGATCGCCTCAATCGTCCGATGATCTTCCTGGTTGAACAAATCGACAATTTCGATCGTGGATAGGCGATCGAGATTCTCACTATTTGGATTCGTTTGCTCTGTCGTCAAATAACCGCGTGACGTGCTCATAGCAATCCCTCCAGCTTGCGACGCATGGCATCTAACTCGGACGACGACATCTCAGAGGCTTCCTCCTCCGCAGACATCGCTGGACGACGATTATCTTTTTCCCAATCAAACGCATCCCGATTCGACTCGGGCGGGGACAAAAGAAGCCGATCGTAATCCGTTTCGGGACGGAAATTTTCGGGAATCAGCTCACAGTGATACCCCGCTTCCTCACAAAATTCTTCAATTTCCTCACGGTCCAACGCTTCCACCGACGGCTCCGGGAAATCCTGCGCCTCTAAGAGCATGGCATACCGCAACGCATCATCTTCATCTTCAAACATCAAGACAATGTTGCGCTCGCCAATCTCGATCGTATGGATCCCTTCGTTATCGGTACCCGCATTGAACAACAAAACAAAAACGCGCATAGACTCGAACGGATTGGAAATTTATTTCCCCTAGCGTACCTCAAGAATCGGCTTCCAATCCATCTCTCAGTTCATCGTCACAATCCTCATCACTCTCATCATCATCCCCTTCACCGAGATCCTCCTCCTCACCTCGCTCGTCCAAGTCAGAGCCATCCGGGGATTGCGCGCTCAGGATTCGATTTTCGTAGCGGCGATTTCGGCGGCGACCTTTAGCGCTAGTCGCACGTTTGAGCGATCGCTTATCCTGAACAAGATGCTGGAGATCCGGTGCATCGGTGACATCACTCAACGCGTCGTTGTACGTTCGCTTCATCCTAAAACCTTACGCATTGAACCGGGCAACCCGAAAGAAGTTAGAAAAAACTTCAACCTAGTTCATAATCTAACGTGGAAACCTTAAGTTTGTGAAGAAATGTAATGGAACCCTCGATCGAATTCCTCACCGTCGAAGAGTGCCATCAAGTGGATGCCGCATTATTGGCCTCACGAGAAAAATTCACTGCGCGCGTGGCCATCTACGCCCTCCGATCGCTCAAAGCCATCGCAACCGAGCAGCAGTGTTCCGTCGCCGAACTTTCCCCGCAGACGATCGTAGACTGGATCGGGGCGGATCCGAGCTTGCAAGCTAATCAAGACGGCAACTTTCGGAATTTTTTCGTGCAGATTGTATTGGGAGCCTTAAATCCCCTGCAGCAAATTGCAGCCAATCTCGACGTCGCCATTGAGCAAGTGAGTGTCGCTCAAGTGATTGCCTGGTACGAGGTTCAGGCTAAGAACAATCTCGACGGCTGAGCGGCGATTCTACATAGTACTCAACCATCCAACTTGACAGTTCCTGAATAAATTTGTTAGGTTTTAGCTCAAGTCAGAACTCACAACTGAAGACGATGCAAATCGCTCTAGCTGTGACATTCTCTGTCCGCAATACTTAATACCCAAAACATGATCGTACGCGCTTCCTGGTTTTATGGCTTCTTTTACTGGCTCCCTGAGGGTTCCGGACAAAGTTAGCTGTCGCTCAAAACCAGACGCTGCAACCCCCGGAACACTCACACAGAGGTTTCGGGGGTTTGTTTTTGCGCTTCTCTCTTCCTTCTTCTTTTTTCTCTCTTAAAATAGGACTCTCTCCATGAAAGATGCAAAGCTGACCCTAAAAGCCAATCCCCTTCACAAAAGCGTGATTCGGCTCAACGACACCACAGCGATCGGTGGGCAAGACCTGACCATCATCGGTGGACCCTGCGCCGTGGGAGCACTCGGCACCATGGAAGCGATCGCCACCCAACTTCGAGGCTCCATTCAAGGTCTGCGAGGGGGCGTCTACAAGCCCCGCACTTCTCCCTACAGCTTCCAGGGCGCAGGCCAAGATGGACTCGATGTGCTCGCTCAGGTCCGTCGCAGTTCCGGACTCCCGGTCGTTACCGAAGTCATGGCGATCGCCCAAATCGAAGCCCTAGCGAACTCCGTGGACATGCTCCAAGTCGGCAGCCGCAATATGCAAAATTTCGACTTGCTCAAAGCCCTCGGCCAAACCGATAAACCTGTGCTGCTAAAACGGGGACTTTCCGCTACCCTTGAAGAATTTGTCATGGCGGCAGAATACATTCTCGCCCACGGAAATCCCAACGTGGTTCTGTGTGAGCGCGGCATTCGCAGCTTTGATTCCTACACGCGAAATGTCTTGGACCTCGGCGCGGTAGCCGCATTGAAGCAAATTACGCATTTGCCGATTTTGGTCGATCCGAGCCATGCTGCTGGACGTCGGGAACTCGTTGCAGATTTGTCGAGAGCGGCGATCGCCTGTGGAGCCGATGGTCTCATCATTGAGTGTCACCCTGATCCCGATCGCGCCATTTCCGACGCCCAGCAGACGCTTTCTTTAGAATCTATGGCGGCACTAGTTGAGAGCTTAAAGCCGATCGCCGTAGCCGTGGGACGATCGATCGCCCAGCCATTGGACACCCAGAAAATTCGGGAGACGGTCACGGTATAGACCTGAATTTTTCTAGTGATGGTTGGAGGGCGATCAAGGGCATGACTAAAGCAAGTCTACAAACCTTCGCAAACCTCCCTCCACCTGACTCTATGTTTGACCTAACTCTTGCAATTTGTACCTACAACGGAAAACAGCGGTTGCCTGCTGTCTTCAACAGACTTCGATCGCAGCTCAACCTTGAACAGGTCCGGTGGGAAATTCTGGTCATCGACAACAACAGCACCGACAGCACCGCTGAATGGGTAATTCAACAACAACAATCGCCCTTAAATCACCTGCTTCCGACCATTCGGACCATCACCGAAACCCAGCAAGGACTTGCCTTCGCACGACAATGCGCCATTGAAAACGCCCAAGGCCGATGGGTCGCATTCTTAGATGACGACAATTTACCGGACGAGCATTGGATCGTAGCGGTACACCAGTTTGCACAGGCGAATCCCAAGGCAGGTGCGTTTCACGGCAAAGTTCGGGGCGATTATGAAAGTGCGCCTCCCAAACATTTCGATCGAATTTCTGCGTTTTGGGCGATCGGGGGTGGACGCACGGTTCGCTGCTACACCACGGACCCAGAGGCGAGTCGTAAACGGTTGCTTCCTCCCGGTGCGGGCATTGTCGTCCAGCGTCAGGCTTGGCTAGAGAGCGTGCCCACTCAGCTCAATCAAGTTGGGCGAATGGGGAAATCGCTCGTGGGATCAGAAGATATTGAAGCCATGGTGCATTTGAGCCGATCGGGATGGGAAATTTGGTACACGCCGGACATGTGTCTCGATCACCGCATTGACCAAAGTCGCTTAACCCGCGAGTACGCAATACAACTGATGCACGGCATTGGACTAGGGCGCTGGAACACTCGGAAGTTAGGGTTTGAGCCATGGCAGCAGCCGGGAATGATGGTGATTTTTTGGGCTAATGACTTGCGTAAGGCGATCGCTCATATGATTAAATACCGCAACCAGATTCCGTCCGATTGTGTGGCCTCCGCAGAAATGGCGTTTTTTTTGGGTTGTTTGAAAAGTCCATTTTATGGGTTGGGCCGTTTCGATGGCGATCGCAATTCCAAACACCCTAAATCTGCATCTAAAACGGGATCTGTCGCCGCAGCGCAAATCCAATGAGTCGCCAAGGAACACTCGATTCCATCACGATCGTCATGCGCAATAGCCGTCCACTCAACAATCGCCCCAGACCTTTCAGCCGCGCATACAATCGAATCTGAAACAGTTCGCCACTGTTCTTTGCATAGGCGGGTAAGAACGCCAGTTTGCCGTACAGGGTATCTGCCCGATGGCTGCTGCTGAGCTGTTTCCAGAGGTGACGGTTTTGGAGATGTTCCGGATTGGGAATCCCGCCATGTTCGCCGTAGTTGCGGAAGGGAATATAGTTCTTGAATCCATGCGATCGCAGAAATTCCTCCACCCCCGAATCCCAAGGACTATAGCGCGTCTCCCCATACTCCGATCGAACCTCCTCAGCGTAAGCCAGCAAGACTCGCGCGGCATCCGGCGTCACAAGATAGGCCACTGTAGACACCGAAAAGCCCTCGGCATACCCCGCCTCTGAGACGGAATAAATTTGTGCTGCACAGGTATAAAGCCATGCCAACCCGGTCGTCTTGGCCGTCAAATCACAGGGCACAGGCAAGGCTCCAAATCCATTAACAGGAACAAAATCCGCTTCAATCACCAATCCCGGCTGGTCTCCTTCCACAATCTTTTGCCATGCTCGGACATGATTCGTCAGGCAAAGATAGCTGCGAGAATAGGGAATGGTGGGATCGACATACGGCTGTCTAAGAACCTCAATGGACATGCCTTCCCGATCGAACACGTCCTCCAATAACGACGTATCCTCCGTACAAGCAATCACGAAGGTGTGCGTCACGTAATCACGCAACATATAAATCGCCTTCAACGGGAATGGGTGGAGCCACTTGTAAGAACACCTGCTCGATCGCATCGACTTTATCGGCGAGATGAAATCGTTGTTTGGCGTAGTCTTGAGTCCGATCGCCCAGCGTCGGGTCATCCTGCCGCCAGTTCAGACGCGATCGGACTACTTGGGCTAAGTCCTCGACATCCCGCGACTCAAATAAAAATGATGAAAACTCACCCGTCAGGAGTTCCACATTCCCTCCCACGTCACTGGCAACGACAGGCGTTCCAGCCATCAAGGATTCAATAATAGCTCGGGCACAAGGTTCGGCCCATTGGCTCGGGACCACCGACACATCGCTCAGATGAAACACCTCGATCGCTTGGTCAATATGGCCTAAGAATCGCACTCGATCGTGAATCCCAAGCTCAAGACACAAGTGCTCCAGCTCCGTTTGGTAGCAAATTTGATCCTGCAACGGTTTCCCTGCAATCATGAGCTGACTCTGGGGATGGGTTTCTAAGATTTTCGCAAAGGCTCTGCACAACGTCCCCAGTCCCTTCATCCGATCGAGACGACCGACATAACAAACCACTCGATCGCCTTGGGGAATCTGCCATGCACTTCGCAGATCCGAAAGGGATTTCTGTCTCACAAATCGATCGGGCATCACACCATTATGAACCACCGCGATCGGAGCCTTAATTCGAGCGGTCCAGCCCTGACGAGTGGCCGCAGAGACGGAGATAAACTGTTTGACCCGGCCAATCGTAAGTCTGCGTTGAAGTCCGAAGCGGACGGGAGACGGCAATCGCAAGTGGCACACCAGCGGCACATTCTTAAGCCAGCTCAGTGCGGATGCAAACGGCACATCGTAAGGTTGGTTAATATAGACGATCGTGGCTTCAGACCGAAGCTCAACCCGTGATTCAACCCGAAGCTGATGCCAAACTCGCCACAGATCAGCCACAAACCAAAACGGCGACTGCCACGATCGCACAATCGCGAAATCCTTCACCGAAATCATCCGATCGCAAAACGCTTCATAGTGCGGGAGTAAATCCCCAGAACTTCCATGGATCAACGTAATTCGATGCCCTCGCTGGGAGAGCTTTCGCGTTACATCGACCAAACTCCGTTCCTGCCCACCTCGTTGGGAGGATGGATATTTTTCAAGGACAATAATGTGCATAGCCGGAAGTCTCACAGTTCGGTTAGCTCTAGCGTTCCCGATCGAAGTCCCCAGCTATCTCAAACCCATTATTCTTCGCGATCGGAAATCAGTAAGACCTCGCCCTTCAGCATCCGCGCTGCCGCATCTAGCAATGCTTCCTCTAGATAAGGCTTAGTGAAGTACCCGCTTGCGCCCAGAGAAGAGGCCATTTGACGATGACGATCGGCTCCTCGTGAGGTCAACATCGCAATGGGCAACGCTTTGAGGTTGGGATCTTTCTGAATTCGCGAGAGCAATTCGAGACCGTCCATTCGAGGCATTTCGATGTCGCAGAACACAATATCGCAGGGGAGACCCGATCGGAGTTTTTCCCACGCTTCTTGACCATCACGGGCTTGTTCCACTCGGTATCCGACTTTATTAAAGGTCATCGAGAGCAGTTCACGCACCGTAATCGAGTCATCCACGATGAGCACCATCGGTTCAGTCTTAGCCGGAAGCGCTTCAACGGTGATTCCACCCGTTTGATCCCACATGCTGCCCGAATCTCGACGAATCCGACCCATGGACAGATCAATCAGCTCCAGGACATCCGCGATCGGCATAATCCGACCATCCCCCAGAACGGTTGCCCCGGCCACACCAACGGGTTTGGGCACTGGACCTTCGAGCTGTTTGATTACAATTTCTTGTTCCCCCAGCACTTGGTCTACTTGAAGCGCTAGGTAGTTGCCCGCACTGCGCAGCACCACCACTGACACCATGTCATCATCTTGACTTCCACCGTAGACATTTCCACGTCCAAGATGACGGTTGTGGGCCAGAAGCTCCGTCAGAGGACGCAGGAGAAGCTCCGTATCACGCCACATAATGCAGGGCTGACCTTCGGCGTTCATGTGCAATCGGTCCTTCGGCATGTCCAGCATGTCCTCAACCCCATCCATTGGGAAGGCAATGCGAGCACGATCGCTGATGCAACACAAGGCTTTGGAAATACTCAGCGTCAACGGGAGCCGTATCGTAAAGGTCGTGCCTTTCCCTAAGGTCGAGTCAGTCGTCACCGCCCCTCGGATTTCGCTCAAGCTGGTGCGCACCACATCCATCCCAACGCCGCGTCCTGCAAAGTCATCGGCTTGATCGCGTGTCGTAAACCCAGGATGGAACAGTAAATCATAGACATCAATCCGGCCCATGGTTTGGGACTCAGACACGGTGATAAGGTTCTTCTCAATCGCCTTTTGCTTCACCCGATCGATGTCCACCCCTGCGCCATCATCAGAGACCGAAATCACCGTTTGGTTTCCTTGGTGGAAGGCCCGAATGGTAATCCGTCCAGTTTCGGGTTTGCCCGCAAGTCGGCGCTCCTCCGGCGTTTCAATCCCGTGGGTGATGGCATTGTTCACGAGATGCGTCATGGGATCGTACAAGTGCTCAAGCAACATCTTGTCGATCGGCGTTTCACGGCCTTCGATCAAAAGTTCGGCCTGTTTCCCACACTTCATCGCAATATCGCGAACCGCCCGAGGCAACCGATCGGCAGTCTGAGCGAAGGGCACCATGCGCGATCGGGTGAGTCCTTCTTGGAGCTGAGTCGTCACCTGACGGAAGTTGCGGGTCACTTGGTCCGTCTCGTCCACAATGAATTCGATATCTGACGCGGACTCTCGAACGCGAACGATCAGCTCGATCATCTCCTGCGATAGCGAGTGGAATCCGGTAAACCGATCCATTTCAAGCGGATCATATTCCACGTCATTCGATCGCTCAGGATCGACAATTGCTGGGGCAAAGATACTGCCCGCCATTCGATAGCTCTGACGGCTAGCTAAGAGTGAACTTTCTAGGAGCGATCGTTCGTACAGATCCTGCATCCGCTGCCCAACATCACTCAACTGTTGAACCTGATAGAGCAGATTATCCAGCGACTGGCGGAGACGCTCTTGATCTTGTTCTAGGGTGTTACGGTTGACAACCAGCTCCCCGACTAGGTTGCTGAGGTTGTCCAAGTGCTTGACCGGAACACGCATGGTCTGTTCGCCGAAACCCTTACTGCTAGGCCGAACGGTACGACGAGCGGCAGCACCCCGACTTCCTGCTGCGGGTGCAATCATGGATTGGTCTGAATCTTCGAGCAGTCTTTCTAAGTCATCAAACTCCGGATCGTCCAGAACAGAGGACGTAAACGCAGAGGCTCCGATCGCCGTAACGGTTACAGCGGCCGCTCCCATCGCCATCTCTGAATTGGACGAGAGCAGCTCTTCGAGGTCCATAAACGGATCAGAGGCTGCTGATTGCGACGCCGTTCCATCCAACAAGCGATCGAGATCCCCAAAGTCGTCATCCTCCTCAAGATCATCCATCTGAAGGTCGTTTTGAATCTCATTGAAATCGCTATCAGCAGTGAAATCCTCTAGTGGATCAACGGCCAACTCACTCATCATCAGGGTGTCAAAATCACCACTGTTAATTTCACTACTATTAACTTCAGCACTATCAAAATCAGCATTATCAAAGTCTAAATCAGCAAGATCTAAATCATCAAGATTTAGCGCATCTAGATCATCCAAACTATTTGCAACGCCAAGATCTTCAGTGTCCAGATCAAGCTCACCCAAATCATCAAAATTCAAGTCATCCAGATCGCCAAGACCGAGATCGCCATCACTCAGATCGCCAAGATCCAGATCGCTATCACCGAGCATATCCAAATTAAATTCAGGTTCGATCGGGGACTGAACCGACTCGATCGACGCTGGAGCCGATGAAGCTTGCACCACACGCGCCGCACCCACTCCGATCGCACCCAAAGCCGCTCCGCCCAGAAGAACGTCTAATTCACTCAACTCGCCCGACTCATTGTCGTCGCCTAGGGTTTCGCTTGGGGTTTCACCGAAGGCATCATCCCAGACATCCATCGGCAATTCCATATCGTCATAAGATATCGAAGACTCCGGACTATTCATTTCGATCGAATTAAGTCCCAAAGTACTCAGGTCCAAACGATCAAAAGATCCCAGGTTATCAAGATCGAAAGGATCGGAATCCAAGTTACCCAGATCCAGTTCACCTAGATCCAGTTCATCTAGGTCCAAACCATCCAAGCCATCTAGATCCAGATTGCTTAAGGACAAGTCAGTGGTTGGCTCAGACAAAAGATCGATCGATGCCGGACGATCGGACTGACTCTGACTAACATCAACAAAATCAGCCCACGGATCATCACTCATTTCTGGGGTCGCAGGACTATCCAGACTTGCTAAATCATCTAAACCACCCAGATCTCCTAGATCACCAAAATCATCTAGACCACCGAGGTCATCTAAACCACTCAAATTATCTAGACCACCGAAATCATCTAGACCACCAAGATCATCTAAACCACTCAAATCATCTAGACCACCAAGATCATCTAAACCACCGATATCATCTAAACCACTCAAATCATCTAAGCCACTTAGGTCATCTAAACCACCTAAGTCATCTAAGCCCATGATGCCTTCGAGTTCATCCAATTCAGATAAAAAGTCAGGTTCTTCTTGACCTTGAATGAGCTGGTCTAGCTCAGTACCGGGCATCGTCCAGTCATTATCAGTCGTATCTAAAGAATTTAGACGCAAATCTGGGTCAAACTGCATTTGAGTATCGTTTTCGAGACCCTCTGAAAACAGCGGATTGCCAAGATCACTAAAGAGCGAACTCTCGGCATCAGGGTCCGTTAGATCAAGCAGCGTTGGAGAATCTGCATTCAAGAAAGCAAAAACGTCATCCTCAGCTCTAAAGTCATCCAAAACCGATCGATCATCCAGCGCCAGCGTCCCCCCAAAGGACATCCCATTCGACACCGAAGACCCCGATCGATCGACACTCGCCTCATTCATCTCTGCGGCGAACAATTCTGTGACTCCAAGCAAATCGTCTGTAGGAGAAACTTGTAAAGCGGGAGACTCTTCGGGCAAAGAAAATAGATCGTCAAAATCGGATCCGCTCGATCGTCCCATCGTCAAATCAAAATCATCCAGCGCATTTGATTCAGCGCCCGAACCCAAGTCCCCAAAACTTGCCCCAAAGGAGAGATCAGAATCATCCAACCCCATGAAGAGATCCTCAAGCTCATTTAGCGACGAAGCTGCGTCTTCCGTGAGATCATCCGCTACTCGGGTTGCGGGGAACAATTCAGGCAGCTCATCAAAATTCAGATCATCATTACCCTCCTCAGAAACGTCAGTGTCAAACAGGGATAACCCAAGGTCATCCTCTGAAGCAGACGACCCTTCCACATCATCCAGAAAACTAAGATCTAAAGCAGTACCCGCATTCCCGATCGCCGTCGGAGTCTCGATCGAAAAAGGTGCTGACAAATCCGCCAACAGATCATCGCCAAACAGATCCTCAAGACTGCTGTCACTTAGCCCACCATCAGCAGATTCTGGCTCAAGTAAAAAAGCTTCAAAGTCTGAAGACGTCGGATCATCATTTAAATTGAGCGCCAGGGATTGATCGCGCGAACGGGTCAACAGCTCCTCCTCCTGCCAAGTTGACGTCAAGTCTGGAACCTCGCCCTCAAAGAGATCGGCCAAACTGTTGAGTTCTGCAATGCCCATTTCAGGCCCTGAACCCTCAAACAACGAAGCAAAATCATCCCCGCCTGCAATATCCAGATTGAGATCGTTCAGTCCCTCTAGATCCCCAAACAAGGCATCGCCATCATTCCCTCCGGGTCCATTAGAAATCGCATCTAAATCAAGCCCTAAGCCAAGATCGTCGCTATCCGCCTCTCCATCACCCGAGAACAACTCATCAAAGGAATTATCACCAAACAAGTCATCAATATCCGATTCGATCGCAGCCTGGGTCGCAGCTTGGGCCGCTAAAGGCACCAGATTGATCAATGCGCTACTCGGTGCGATCGCACTATCTCGATTGGCTAAAACATGTTCCTGAGCCTGCTTCAACTCTTTGATGATGACGCCTGCCATGACCCGACCCGAATTGTCAGGAGACTCAATAGCTCGCGAAATCAGCCCGATCAGATTTTTCCACCCTGGAAGCTGGAAAAAAGCCGTTAGAGAAATAAGATCGTCAAATCGGTCCTGTAGCGGTTGACGAACCGACGGATTGCTATCGAGCTGTTTAAACAACACCAGCAGTTCTCGCATGAGAATTGGAACTTGCTGCTGAAAAATGAGCGTCTGCGGAGACATTGACGCGGAACTAGTACTCGTGGAAACCGCATTGGGATTGGCAATAGAGGTCAAGTATTTCAGATGTTGCTCCACCTGTTGAAATACGGGACGGGCCGCGTTAATGGCCACTTCTGAGGCTTCCTCCGTCAATCCGAAGGGTAACTGAAGCTGCTCAAGGAGGCTGCTTAAGGTATCCGAAACCTGTAATAAGAGCGTCTCTAGCTTTTGGTCGGCGCGAATCCCTGGCGTTTCCTTAAGAATTTTGAAGTAGTCTTCCAACTGGTGAGAGGCGTGCTGAATACCCGAAAGACCGAGCATGGCCGCCCCACCCTTTACGGAGTGAGCGGCCCTGAAGACCTCGTTGACCATTTCCGAATCATCGAGCGTGCCTTGCAAATTCAGCAAACCCTGCTCGATGGTATTGAGGTGGTCTTTAGCCTCCTCAATGAAATAGCCCATGATTCGCTGCTGTTGTTCCGGCTGCATAGGTTTCATCCCTGTCTTGTGATCACC
>JAYUJY010000086.1:0-6399 GCA_043764895.1 Synechococcales cyanobacterium
CTGAGATCTCAAAAAAGATGAAACAGACTAACCCAAAATATACATGGCGAGAGTGGTTGGTTGTTCCCGCCTACCAACAAGCCATGCAGGGTGACTACACCTTAGTCAAAGAGTTGCAAGAAGTGTTTAGCCATCCGTACGATGAGCAATCACAGGAAATAGAAGATAAATACTATCGTCTAAAACCTAAGGTGTTTTTTGATGCTGGTGGTGTGTCGCACTATAGCTGTTCATCTTGACATTGAAGGGACTGGTTCCGCAGATTGGGAAGGTTGTACCGCATAGCTAGTCTGGGTTAGGCCACATATCGAATGTTAAATAGATCCTCCCAGCCTAGCCCGGTTTCCAGAATGCCTATCTTCACCGCAGGAACCATTTTGGTCGTGAAATGAACGCGGACAAAGTTATGAATAATCCACTGTAAATCGAGCGTTCTTTGTAAATCCTGTACCGTTTTGGCATGGGTATTCGTTTTCCGGCGAAACGCTGAATTATTGCGTCTTAACGACGCATGATAGGCTTCGACATGATTCGCATGAATCTCCGAATCTTCGATATTCTGTGGGGTCTCTGGATGCTCTGCTATGGGAGTTTGATACTTCGCTCTAGGTGTTCCCACCCGCTTCTTTGATCCTTTGTTCTTAAGTCGGACTCGGACGCCTGTGCCGAGTCTCGTTTTCGGACGCCCAGGCTTCCCGTCCCGAATCACTTGATGGCAAATCGTGAATAGGATATTGCCATAGCGCCGTTCTCCATCCGTTAATAAGGTCAGATCGTCCGTCTGATGGATCACGTTGACTAGAACGCTCAAGGCCCTTTTGAATAAGGTCTCGTTTTTGCGGCCACATTGCATCTCCCACAAAAATCGACTACTCCGATCCATCAATATCAACGTCCAACCCTCCGAATCCGATGCCTTTGTGTTGTGATCGACCTTGGTATACAATTCATCCCCTTCAACCACGAGGTCAATAAAGGTTAAGTCTTCTCTTTTTTATTTTGTTAGAGTTCCCCAAAACTTAACGAGAAAGACAGCCGACCCAGCGATCGTCACCGCCCGCCCAAATCTGCGCTGAAAAGATCGCTCTACCCCTCAATTACGACCACGCCCCGAGCGCAGGCTACACAGGGCAATACAAATTCAGACGTTCCTTCCGGCAACGCCAACGGCGATCGAACATAATCGACCGAACCTGATTTGAGTTTTAGCTTACAGACGCCACAGGCACCCATTTTACAGCCGTGATTTAAGGTAATGCCCGATCTCAATCCCGCGACCAATACGGTTTCCCCTACTGTGGGCCTCACGATTTTTTTAGACTTACTAAACTCGATTGTTGATGTCGTTTCTCCGGTTGTTATCGCTGTTGTCGTTTTGACCGCGCTAGGTATAGTTCCAAAGCTTTCCTCGTGGTATTGAAACAATGGCAATCCCATATCCACTAGCGTTGCTTTTACGCCAGTCATAAACCCTTCTGGGCCGCAGACATAGACCGTCCGATCGAGCAAGTCCGGCACTGACTCTAGCATGGCGTGATCGACTCTTCCGGTCAGCCCTAACCAAAAATCTCCCGGCTTCAGATGCGTCACCGTAAACTTCACCTGAAATTGAAGTTGCTGCATCGCCAAAAACTCTAACTCCGATCGCGCAATAATATCCCAAGGCGATCGGGCCGAATGTAAAAATACCAGGTCAACCGGATGGGCCATATCGCTTATCCACCGGGCGATCGACAGCATCGGCGTAATTCCACTGCCCGCCGACAGCAGCAGCACCTTCTCCTGGGGTCCCGCATAAACAAAATTGCCCGAAATTCCCTGAATCATCAATTCAAAGCCTTTACTCACAGACTCATGGAGCCAATTCGATACTAGTCCTACCCGCTTAACCGTAAATTCCAAAACATCAGGCCGCGAAGGACTTGAAGATACCGAATAGCAGCGCGAAACAGAGACTCCCTCAATGATCAAATCCAACAGGACAAACTGCCCCGGTAAATATTCAAACCGTTCTCCGGCTGTCCCCACCCAGCGGAATGTTTTGACATCGGGGGTTTGGTCAATGACTTGAATGCAGCGAAGCTGAGTGGGTTTGAATTGGGAGATTTTATTCGGCACTTCGATCGCACCGATCACAATGACAAACTCGCCAACCTGCACCGTATCGCCTGTGCGCAACCCATGCCGATCGTTGATTGGAATATCTCGGTTATTCACCTTAGAGCCATCAGTGCTGCCGAGATCGCTATAATACAGGCGATCGTCATGCCACATGAATTGACCGTGAATCCGACTGACTTCGGGGCGATCGAGCATAATTTGGCAGCTCGAATGGCGACCAACGAGAAAGGTTTGCTCGGGTTCAGGATTGAGCCGATGAGGTTGGATAGTGCCTGATTCTGGATGGAGAACTTGTAGGTTAAACATGGAGATACATACCTATGGACGTAATTGGGTTTTAGCCATACGATTGCCCTGGGGTCCTCGCAGCAAAGTACTGGGGAGCGGTTCTTCGACCCGGATTGGTTCAATGACGGAGACTATGGCGGGCTTGGTGTTCCAGGTGCGTACCAACCACAAAGTACTGACAAATATTGTGGTGCTATGGGCCAAATACTGAATCCAGTTTGGCATTAGGCGTAGTTCTGGCTGACCACCGTAAAGAAAGAACGTATTAAACGCTAAAAAAGTCACTAGCGTAAACATATGATGCTTCGCTAGTACAGGATGCTTTGCTAATACACCAGCCGATCGATCACTCCGTTGACGTAGATTCTTACGATAATGCCCCTCCACCCCCCGCCCAACAAGATAAAATATCAGAGAAAACACCGCCAACGTCAGAGGCACAGCGAAAATCTTTGGAATCGCATTCCCGTACCCATAAAATCCTGAATCCCAGAGATGCATCAATGGACTAACTTCACGGTTCCACACGCCAGAATAGTAATATTCAAAACTCCCTGCATAGAGCTTGTAATACATCACATAGCCCACCACTATCCCCAAGTAGCCATAATGCACCCAGCGTCTCCCAGCTTGATTCAACTGCTCCCAATAAGAACGATCGCTATCAATATCTATACAGGGTGATTTACATCCGACACAGGCACTTTGTTCGATTCCAGAAGCATCGATCGATCGACACATCGATTGCGTAATTCCATTGTTCATCTCCGGTTTCGCTTCACTATCCAGTAGTCCCCTTGGCCCAGTGAAAATCAACTGCACCAGGCCAAAAGGGCAAAAATAATGACACCAACTCCGACCCCCATATCGATAGACCACCGTTATGGCTAAAGCAATGGTTCCCAACAGAAAAACGCCGAGTAATACGCGATCGCTGTTAATAAACAAAATCCGGGAACATAGACCCAAAAACAATAGTCCAAATTGAACATAGAGATGATTGATGGCCAGCCAGCTATTGGGATCGATCGGCTGACGTGGCCCCAGCCCTAAGGCTTTCGGTAACTGGGATAGAAAATACAATGGACAAATTCTACGCCAAGCTTCATGCCCAAAGACCAAAACGAAAAAGATTGCATTAGGAACCACCATTCCCCAGAAGATACGGGGTGCGATCGCATAGCCCACCAGTTCTTCTACACATTGATTTTGAACCGGAACACAGAGGGGCGTAATCGTTGCAGTCCAAAGCGGTGAAATCGGATCATAAAAGAGCGAAATAATCATCAAAAGCCAAGCTAATACAATTGCCCAGCGGACCCGGTGCATGGTCGATTCTGTAACTTGAGAAAGCATTATTTTTACATCCTGTTAATGACGTTTTTGTTCTCAATCCATTGCGATCGAAATAACATTACCCGCGTGGGTAGTGTTCAAAAAAACGTCGTTATAGATTCGATCGAACCCATAACGACGCGGCATAAGGGACTAGCAACTCAGTATCCGAGTCTCTGAGAACTGCCCCCAACCCCCAATTCTGGGGGCTTCGGAAATCATGTCCCCCCAGAATTGGGGCTAGAGGGCTAATGTGCTGAATACAACTAACCGAACCGCCAATTTATGCATTAACAAGGCTGGCAGCAGCGTGATGCACTGAGTCTGAGTGGCCTGAGTCTGAGTGGCCGTTAGACACCTCATGATGATTGCAATGGTGGTCGATCGGTAGGAGGAAATGTGCTGAAATAAAGTCCGCAAGTTTCGTGCCGGAATCATAGCCATGGTCCGCATCCCACTGGTAATGGACCCCGAGATAAACCCGGCTTCGACCATTTTCCAAGGCCGCCGCAGAGAAGCTATTAAAGCGACGCTTAACGTAGGGCACGCTGGGATCATCACTATCTAACTCAAAGGTGACATTATCTGTCCCAAAGTAGTTCCGCATAATCCCAGCATGGACTGCACCAAAGGTGGCATGGCCAGAAACATAGGCTGGAAAAGGCGGCGTGAAATGAACCCCTGTTTTGGGATCGACTGATAGCGGAGTCCAATTGCGATCTTCGCGGGTGACTAGATTGCCATCGGTATCCGCCAGTTGAACACCCGAAACAGGTCGCCAAAGATTGATATAGTCCTCGGCATACTTCGCATCCCAGGCGACAATTGCAGCATCGGCCATTGCGATCGCCACCAAAGCAAACAGGCGAGCATTTTCCACGAGGGAGAGATTCCGCAGTTTCGACACAATTTGCGTCATGCGGAACAGATGACCCGGTGGCTTGTAGGTGCCGTCGAGGTCGTTAGCCCAGAAGAAGGCGATTTCGGTCTGTTCAGTCGTCCGGATTTTAGAATCCTTGCTGCCGTAGATCTGGACTTCTTGAAGTTGAGCGGCATACTCAGGGCTACGCAGCAATTCCACTTGGTTAGCATAGTTCCCAGGGAACGGTGGACGGAACTGGTTGCCCCGCTCCATGGTGAAGGGCCGAACATTGAGCCATTCTGGGGTTACGGCTGAGGCTCCGTTGGTGCTGCGCCAGTCACCGGGTCGATTACCGATCCGGGAGGACATGCAAGCGCTAGAACCATCGTTGGCCCGACAGTCGAGGACGGCTTTGGCGATCGACTCACCCAAAGCTTTGCCGTTATCTTTAGACACTTGGTCGTCTTTGATCAGCGAGAGAGCAGCTCTGAGTGCTTCTTCGATTAAGCTAGCCTGAGCGGGATAGCTGGTGAGCAAGACTCGGTAAGCCGCATAGCAGACCGCAGTTTCGGTGGAAATATATTGAGGAATATGAATATGAGTCAGGCAGATATTCGGATAAGAATAGTATTTCTGCACTACAATGTTCACCGATTCAAACATTGCAAGATGCATCATTGCGGCAACCCGTGAAATAATCGTAGGAGCACCACCCGTCTTCCGAATGGCTTCGAGTAAGACATTGTTCCACTGAACAATTACATCGATCGAATTTACACAACGTACAAGTGAATCAGTCATTATTTTTTCCTATTAGTTGAGAAAGGTAGACTGTTTAATCTTCTAAATAAAGAAGTAGTTTATTAGCCTAGATGAACTAAGAAAACGATCGCTTCATTGATAAGTTATCTTTGTTGCGATTGCTTCGATATCCCTAAGATAGTCCGGCCTTGCTCGAATACCTCTTACCCGCAAGGGTACTTTTTGGATTACCTGAATTTTCAACCGTTGCTTGGTGTAAGACTAAACGCTAACGCGCTTCACCCATCCCACAAGTCGCTACCGTTTGAAGCCCAGCAGGTCTCGCCGCTTGGTCGCACCCCGAGAACGAATACCATCGGAGTATTGGTCCGGGGCGAGGTTCAATTGGCCATCGCTTGGATATAACGCACTCACGCCAGCTTCTTTGCTGCTGTACCCGAGGCGTGTCACGACCACCTCGCCAAAGAGCGCTGTTAATTGACGTTGGGTGCCATTACGACGATGAGGACGCTTTGCACCGTCGGAACCCATCACATTCGTCTGAGCGGGTTCTTCTCATAGCGTAGGTCTAAATGGCTTTGAAACAGTAGACGCAGGAGTTCTGTACCGTCTTTATTAATCATCTGCTCTACCTCCCCATGCTCTAACCCTTGAGTCGCTTTCGTTTGTAAGCGACTCACTAAGCTGGCATAATGCGCATCAGCTAACGCAAAGGTATCGGTTTGGGACAAAGCACTTGGAGTTGTAATCATGACGGTAGAGGCAGTTTTAGAGGTCTATCTCCTTTCAAATTAATACATGCTCTGGTTTAGCCCTAAAACAATAGAAAAATTCATGGAATGCAAGTAATATCGTAACAAAATATTACCTTAGAAGAGCCGCACCCAACTGAGATGATCCGTCCAGTTATGGATACGGGAATTAAAAAAGGGAGCAAGCTGCTGTGTTTCAGGGTCCACCGCTTCAATTTTTGCGCCTTTAAATTCGTTGCAATGATAACAAGCCGCTGCTAAATTTTCACGGTCATCACT
>JAYUJY010000087.1:0-6386 GCA_043764895.1 Synechococcales cyanobacterium
GTCACTTCAAAGTGTGAGCCATCGCTACTCACGACTTGAACCTGGGAATCCGGGATTTCTGATTTGATTAATGCTTCGACTTGATCCGGATGCACAACAGCATGTCTCCCTAAAATTGAATGGCTCTTTCTAGTCTAAGCGAGAGTGGAATCAGTAGACGCGATCGCCCTTGTCCCAGCCTCACCCGATTAGTCTCCCGGTTAGTCTCCCGATTATTTTCCAGCTTTGCGAGGGTATTCGACATCCGTAAACCCTAATTCAAAAAGCTGTGCGTAGGCTTTCTTGCCCAGCTCTCGGGTGGCTTGCTGACTCTTCAAGACCTGAACCAATAGCGGCACCGACAGTTCGGGCTGGTTTTGGGCACGGTGGACGAGGGCGAGCTGGTAGGTGGATTCATCGCGTTTCTGGGCGGATTCGACGGCTTTGTCGCGGGTGCTATTGGCGATCGGGGTGTCGAGACCTGCAAAGACGGTGGACAGATCTTGGTAGAAGTTTGAGATTTGGTTAAAGATTTTACGAGCATCTTTTAACTTGGATTGAGCCAGCGGATAGTTTCCGGCAGAGACGGCATTTGCGGCTTCGGCCATCAAGCCCTTGCCCCCATTCAAACTCAACAAGGCAAGTTCAGTAGAAGCTTGCGAAGAAGGCTGGGGCGAAGAAGGCTGGGGCATAGCAGCCGGAGCGTTTTGAGGCCGGGAGCCTTGAGGGTTTGTCTCTTTGGGACTGGGGAATGGGAGGTCAACGAAGCCGATCGCCAGCAGTTCAGCGTAGGCTTTTTGGCCCATGGGACGACCGGGCTGTTGGCTTTTGAGCACTTGAATGAGGAGCGGAACGGCTAAGTCAGCCTGCTTCTGGGAGCGGTGGGCACGGGCGAGATCGTAGGTGGATTCGTCTCGGGCTTGAGCCGATTTGAGGGCGTTGGTCCGAGCACTCGCAGCAATCCGGCTATCGAGTCCTGCAAAACTGCCGACGAGTTCTTGGTGGAAGTTGGAAAGTTGGTTAAAGACTTGACGGGCTTCTTGGAGTTTTTGAACTGCGACGGCGTAGGTTCCGGCACTGTAGGCATCGGTGCCCTCTTTAGCCAGCTTTTGGCCCGTTTGGATATTCAAAATGCTGCTGTCTTGGGCCAGCGATCGCAGATTGCTAACATCGGCTTCCACCCCCTGAGCCACAGCACGCGGGACGGTTAGCGCGGTCAGGGTTAAGCCAGTGGCAAAACAGGAAGCAAAAAGAAAACGAGCAATCATCCCAGGTAAACTCACGAACGAAGTGTGCAGTAGCCGTGTGCTGTTAAATAGCGCGATCACAAAACTTGGTGACATCGTAACATTCCGACGAACCCCGTAGATTTATGCAGGGGTTAAAGATTAAGAAGCCCAGAATGCCGCAATTGTTCCACACCAAATCTCAAGCCGCGATCGCCCCGCCACAGCCGCTCCCTTTGCCTGCGGTGCAGCCGAAACAATGGCGATCGGTTTGGATGGTGCGATCGCTCAGGAGGGTGGGGTCGAAGGTGTGAATCGTTTGGGGTAGCGGAAGGTTGAGCATTTGGTTGAAGTCACAGTCGTAGAGCTGACCATCCCAGCCGATCGAAAGCGTGTTTCGACACATGAGACCCGACACTGTGGCCGGATTGAAGGCATTGATGAGGGTCTGTAAATAGGGTTCTAGGTTGCCGGATTGTTCCAGCCAGTGGAGATAACGCGAGATGGGCATGTTGTTTAAGGTGATCAGCCGATCGAAGACGATGCCATGGTTTTGACGTAACGCCGCTTTCCATTCACATTCCAGTTTCGCTTGTGACGAAGCAAGGGCTGCACCCACGGGGTTACTCATGAGGGTGAGTTTGCAGGTGGGGTGACTGCCGTACCCGAGGGCGTTTAACTGTTGCAGCACCTGAATGGATTTGTCGAAGGTGCCATCGCCGCGTTGCAGGTCGGTGTTGTTTCTTTTGTAATGGGGCAGCGAACAGATAATCTCAACGCCTCGATCGGCCAGCCATTTTGGGAGATGGGTTTTGTTGGGAAGTAGCAGGACGGTTAGGTTACAGCGATCGATGACGTGTTTGCCGCGTTGAATACATTCGTCAACCAAATATTCAAAGTGGGGGTTCAGTTCCGGTGCGCCGCCCGTAAGGTCTACGGTGTGCGCTTGGGTTTGATCGAGTGCGTTTAGGCAGGCGTTTACGGTGTCAAGACTCATGTTCTCCACCGTGCGCGTCGGTCCGGCATCCACATGGCAATGGTCGCAACTCATATTGCAGAGTTTGCCGAGGTTGATTTGAAAAATGTCGATCGCGGTGGGAGTTAGGCGAGGAGTCTGGTGTTGCGCGATCGTTTGGGCAAAGGTTTGGGACATGGGTTAACCCAGTAGCTCCATGGCGTACTCGGCGACCTGCGCTTCCGGATCAGCCGCTAAAGCCATTAAGACGGTTTTTGCGTCAGAATTCCCTTCAAAGTGGCTCATTGCTTGGGCAATCCGATAGCGAATTTGGGAGTCGGGGTCTTTGACAAAAGGGGTTAGGAGCGGAATGGCCCGATCGTCCTTCAGTTCGCCCAGCGCTCCTATGGCGCTCACCACAAGCAGCTCCGTTCCAGAACCTAAGGCACTCTCCAATAGCTCCATCGCACGCGGATCGCCAAGTTCACCGAGGGTCGCCACAATGCTCATCTGAACAATCCAGTCAGACGTAGAAATGTAAAGCTGCTTCAGATCCGGATACGCTTCAGTCAAATGTAATGCCCCAATACCATCGGCGGCGGCGGCTTGGACATCGGCTTCCGCATCGCGCATCCCGACTCGCAGCATTTCTAGCGCTCGGGTCGGATTTTCTTTGCCCAGGGTCGAAACCTGACACATGGCGGCATAGCGGACTCGGACATTCGCGTCCTGAACGACGGGCTGGATCATCTCAAACGCGGTGGCGCGATCGAGGGTTCGCAGTTGATTGACCCCGCGCAGTCGTTCTCCAAAGTCGCTGGAGGAGAGCAAGGCTTGGACGGATTCGATCGTGATACTCATAGGATTAGGGGGAGAATTCAGCAAGCGGTTTAATGTCCGACACTTTAAATGTCCAGTAGCTGACATTCTCCCACAAAGTCTAGAGTCAAGGCATCGCCTCAATGATCAATCACCGATCAAGTGTTGCGATTGGAGACAGCAAGTTCCTTGGCCATGGCCTGAATGACGTCGCCTTGAGTGATGATGCCAATGAGCTGATGCTGGGCGTTGACGACCGGAAGCCTATGGATGCGTCGATCGTGCATGACCCGAGCGGCTTCGGCTAAGGTTTTATCATCCGAAATCGTCACGGTGTGATCCGTCATGACTTCGGCCACGGTGCGACCGAGGGCTTTGTGCAGATCGCGATCGTGGGTAAGGGGATTTTTTAAATAAATGACGCTATCGAGGAACATCATATAAGGTGGCGGGGTAACGCCAGATTCTTGCCACATCAGGTCCGATTCGGAGACCATTCCGATGACTTCCGATCGCTCATTCACCACAGGTAATCCGCTGAGATTGTGTTGGGCGAGGGTGAGAATTACGGTATCGAGGGACATTTCTAGCGTGGCCGTACGAGGGTTGCGCGTCATCACGTCAGCGACCTTTCGGCTCACATGAACAGCGGTGCGTTGAAGTGGGGTTGCAGTAGTGCTCATATTTAAATCATCCTCAGTGTTGTAGCGAAAGGGATACTCTCATTATCCAGAATCGATCGCTCATCAGGTCATCTGTTCATAGGACGTAACATGCGATTATCGGCCTGCGCTCAAGACTTGCGTCGCCGTCAGATTGAGTTCGGGGAAGGTGGGAGAGACGATGGACATTTTACGTTGGAAGGTCTGAAACAGATAAGTCTGATCTATTAGCGTACCCACCATGACCCAATCGCGATCGGGGTCCACAATCCACATCTCAGGAATCCCCCGATCGGCATATTCTCTAGGTTTCTGCTCATAGTCTCTCTTCCGAGATTTTGCGTCCGTTTTGGTTTGGGATGCTACTTCGAGCACTAATAAAGGTGAAGGAGAACCCAGACGTAAAACCTTTTCACCGCTAAACAGAGCTTCATCAGACTCTGGTGTATGGACCACTAGATCCGGTTGTCTAGCGGTAACATACCGAGAACTCACTTCAATCTGATGGCCGATCGCTAAGAGCTTGCGCGAGATTCCCAGATCGCCAAACAAAAACATCAGCATCGCCGCAATGCAGGGATTCAGCGGATTTTCAGCACCCATCTCAACTAAGACCCCATCTTCAAGCTCATAGCGGATATCCGTGCCGTCGTCATAGTCCAAATACTCTCTAAGCGTCATTCGTCGTTGGTCTTTGACCGACCGGAGGTCATCAGTGGCGACTGTCATAAGTGATCCAATTAGTATTTGTGCCCAATTTACGGATTCTGAATCATCGATCGGACCCAATTCCTAAAGGTTTTCAGAACAATTTTGCGCCGTTCAGTGGTCCCAAGTCTGACCATTTCAGAAATCATCTGAGCAATAGCAAAAGTTGGAAATTGTGCGCTTACGGTAGAATCCTGGTACTCGCCATTCTGAAGCAAACTAATTCGCAACTGTCCGCGCTCAAATCGCCAAACCTCCGGCACCCCCAAGCTGCGATAAATCTCCAACCCAGTCTTTGACGTAACATCCACTTCGATCGCTAAATCAGGCGGTGGGTCGATCGTCAGATCCAACTGCCGCTTGCCCAACATCTTTGCAACGTTCTCGATATAAAAGCATTGATCTGGCTCTATACCAACGCCCAGATTCTTCCGTTTAAACGTCGTAGATCCGTAACAGGCGCAATCGAGGTCCAACTCATCAATAAGGAGTTTCACCAAGTCTCCAATTAATTCTTTATCCAGTTCATGTTCAGGTAGGGGCATCCGTATTTCCAACGTTCGGTCATAGTAAGCGATGCGCGATCGACGACGTTCTCCCAATTCCGCCACGATCGCCTCAAACTCCGCCCAATCTACATCCTGAAGTTGTATTTGTTGGCCAGAATTCACCACCAGTTGTCGAAGTTGCAAGGTGACCATAATCTTTAGTCTGCTCACTTAACAGATATTTCTAGTGTATCGCGCTCTAGCACCCCCTGCCCTCGTCTCTTGGGCGATCGAGCAATCTAAATTCCAAGAAACCTAAAGATCGATCGCGTCGAGGCACCGTTCATCCGTTATACTAAGTAGCCGATTATTTTTCGAGTCCCTATCAAGGAAGATCAAGTTTATGTCGCGTTACCGTGGTCCTCGCTTAAGAATTACACGTCGTTTAGGAGATTTGCCGGGTCTAACTCGGAAATCTGCCCGTCGCGCCTATCCACCTGGGCAACATGGCCAAGCGCGCAAGAAAAAATCTGAATACTGCGTTCGTCTAGAAGAAAAGCAAAAGCTGCGTTTTAACTACGGCTTGAGCGAAAAACAGCTTCGTCGCTACGTCCAGAAAGCCCGTCGCGCTGCGGGTTCGACCGGACTCGTCCTGCTCCAACTCTTGGAAATGCGGTTGGATAACACCGTGTTTCGCATGGGTATGGCCCCAACGATTCCGGGTGCTCGCCAACTGGTGAACCATGGTCACGTCACCATCAACGGCAAGGTTGTGGATATTGCATCCTACCAATGTCGTCCCGGTGAAGTCGTCTCCATCCGTGAAAAAGAAGGCTCTAAAAAGCTGGTTGAAGCCAACCTGCAATATCCTGGCCTGACCAACATGCCCAGCCATCTTGAGTTTGACAAATCCAAGCTCATTGGTAAGGTGAATGGTCTGTGTGAGCGGGAATGGGTTGCGCTCCAGATTAATGAACTGCTAGTGGTTGAGTATTACTCACGATTGGTCTAGATTCTACGGTTTTACATCATCATTCGATCGAGATCTTAACGCGGCAACTTTGAGACCTCGAAACTCGAAAAAATTAGCCTTTGGACCCGTCAGTCTGAAGGCTTTTTATTGTGTATTTGGAAATGATGAATTTAGAGTGCCGTTCCCACTACTGTTTGATATTGGGAGAGGATCTAGATTTGTATCTTGCCACAGCGATCGATCGGCCTGCGGCGGCACCATGACCCGTAACGCCTTTGACAGGATTTCAAAGCTCATGGGCGTCCGGCCCAAAAAATCACCATCCACCTGAATCGGGAGCCGTGTCTTACCCTGAATTTCGATGCGAGAGGCTTTGAAATAGGCCACTTTAGGATCGCGGTTGTAGTTGCGGGTGAACACTGAAAACAACCTCAAGGGCGCTGAGATCATGCTGCGACCTTTAATTACACACACATCTAGCAATCCATCATCCACGATCGCATGGGCCGTAATTTTGACCACGCCCCCATAGAGCTGACTGTTCCCAATCACAATCATCAGAATCCGTCCCCGCAC
>JAYUJY010000088.1:0-32490 GCA_043764895.1 Synechococcales cyanobacterium
GACGATCACAAAACCGATGACACCTTTCTGCATGTGGTCGAACTGAAAAATCAACGCTGCGAAGTCTTCTACAAAAAACTTAAATTCATCTATATCGAACTGCCCAAATTCAAAAAATCCCTCGACCAACTCGAAAGTCATTTTGACAAATGGATGTTTTTGTTGCGACACCTTGCCGAATTGACCGATCGACCCCAACCGCTTCAAGAAGGAATCTTCCCAGAACTGTTTGCCGCTGCTGAAATCGCTAACTTCTCTCCAACCGAACAGGAAACCTACCAAAACAGCCTCAAATATTACCGTGATATGAATAATGTCGTTGATACCGCAAGGCAAGAAGGCATTGAACAAGGCATTGAACAAGGCATTGAACAAGGTATTGAACAAGGTATTGAACTGGAACGATCGCGTGTCCTAGAACGACAACGATCGCTGCTGTTTCGTCTGCTTTCCCGCACCCTTGGAGAACTCCCTAATCTGGTGAAGATGCAAATTGATCAGATGTCGGTCGATCGATTAGAGTCGCTCAATGAGGAATTTGTTGATTTTACGAGCTTGGACGATTTGGTTCAGTGGCTCGATCGGGCGTAGAGTAGTTTGCCTTGCCGATTCGACGGGCGGCTTCATACAAGATTGTAGAATCATGGACTAACGCAAACCGGATATAGCCTTCTCCCCCAACACCAAAACCAATGCCGGGAGATGCGACGACTCCGGTTTTTTCCATAAGATCTAGACAAAATTTCATGGAATCGGTATGACCTGCGGGAAGCTTGGCCCAGACGTACAGTCCAGCGTTGGGCTTTGTGACAGGCCAGCCGATCGCATTCATGGCATCCACGAAGGTATTCATGCGATCGTGAAATGTTGCTACTGTTTGGCGAACACAATCTTGATCTCCTGTCAAAGCAACACTTGCAGCGTTAAGAATTCCAAGGTATTGATTGAAGTCTACCGTGGCTTTGATTTGGCGCAGTGCGGTGATCAGTTTTGCATTGCCGATCGCGTATCCGATTCTGAATCCTCCCATGTTGTAACTTTTAGACATCGTGAAAAATTCTATGGTGCAGGATTTGGTTGGATCAGCCTGGAAAATCGATGGCACGGGTTCAGGCCGAAACACGAGATCGAGATACGGAAAATCATGCGCTAAAACAAGATGGTGAGTGTTGCAAAAGGCCACGGCTTCTTGGAAAAATTCTAGGGATGCGATTGCGCCTGTGGGGTTGTGCGGATAACTGAGCACCATTAGCTTTGCACGACTCAATACCTCTGGGGGAATGTCGCTGAGAATCGGAAGGAATCCCGTGTTTTCTGCGATCGGCATCCCGTAAATTTGTCCACCTGCTAGATGAACGCCGCCGGAATGAGATGGATATCCAGGGTCGAGTAGCAGCGCATAGTCTCCTGGATTGAGCAGTGCGAGGGGAAGATGCGCCGTGCCTTCTTGGGAGCCAATGAGGGGCAATACTTCGGTTTCTGCGTCAACGGTAATGCCGAACCTTTTTTCATACCAAGTAGCGATCGCTTGACGAAAGGGTTGGGTGCCGTTGAAGAGGAGGTAGCCGTGGGTAGCGGAGTCCGTAAGGGACTGGGCGATGGCGTCTAGGATATGCGGACTGGTGGGCAGGTCAGAGGATCCCAATGATAAATCAATCAGAGACTGGCCCTTGGAGTAAAGTTTGGACTTGGCGCGATCGATGTCGGCGAAGACGTTGCGATGTAGGGGGGAGATGCGATCGGCGAACTGCATGATGGTGAGGGTTCAGCTTAAGACGGGTCGTGCGATGACGTATCATACTTTTAAGAATAAGTTAAATTCGAGTCCCATGAACGATTTTTTACCGTCGGTGGTTTCCATGACTTCAACTATTATCCGCCCGATCGTACGATTGACGCTTGCATTGAGTTTGGCGTTGGGCTTGGCGGCTTGTGGTGCGGATACCGAAGGTGATACGAGTGGCGGGGCAACTGGGCCTAAATCCAATAAGTTGGGGCAGATATTGCAGCGGGGTGAGTTGCAGTGCGGGGTGAGTGGGGAGCTGCCGGGATTTAGTTTTGTGGAGAAGAATGGGGAGTACAAGGGTCTGGATGTTGATATTTGTCGGGCTTTAGCGGCGGCTTTGTTTAATGATGCGAAGGCGGTTGAGTATCGTAATCTGAATGCTAAGGAGCGGTTTACGGCGGTGCAAACGGGGGAGATTGATATTTTGAGTCGCAATACAACGTGGAGTGTGAGCCGAGATTCGTCGGTGGGTTTGGAATTTGCGCCTGTGGTTTTTTATGATAGTCAGGCGATTATGGTGCGGGGAAATTCGGGGTTTAAGAAGTTAGAAGATCTAAAAAATAAGTCTATTTGTATTCAAATTGGCACCACCACAGAGCAGAATCTCACGGACCAAATGCGCAAGCGCGGAATCCCTTTTAAACCGATCGTATTTGAGGAAATTAATACGGTGTTTAGTGCGTATTCTGAGGGGCGCTGTGAGGGTGTGACGGCTGATCGATCGCAGTTGATTTCCCGTCGGACGACGTTGGGGAAACCGACGGATCATGTTCTGTTGCCTGAGGCGTTGTCGAAGGAACCACTTGCGCCTGCGGTGGCGGATGGGGATTCTAAGTGGCAGGATGTGGTGAAGTGGGTGGTGTATGGTTTGATTGAGGCGGAGGAGTTAGGAATTACGTCTAAAAATCTGGATCAGCAGTTGCAAAGTAAAGATCCAACGGTGAGACGGTTGTTAGGGGTTGAGGGTGATTTGGGGAAGGGGTTAGGATTATCGAATGATTTTGTGGCGCGGATGATTCGGCAGGTTGGAAACTATGGTGAAATCTACGATCGAAATCTCGGTGCGCAGACGCCGCTGAATCTTCCACGCGGTCAAAATGATCTCTGGAATAAGGGCGGACTGATGTATTCGCCTCCGTTCCGTTAGGATTGGGAGACGTTGGTCAATGAATCATTAATGGTTTGATGTCAGTATCTTTCATGGCCGAGAAGTTACAATAAAAAAGTTGTTGAGCGGTTGACTTTCTATGAAGTTAAGGATTTTATTGGAGCCGAGTGAGGATGGCGGTTATACAGTGTATGTTCCGTCGTTGCCGGGATGCATTAGTGAGGGTGATGATGTAGATGATGCGCTGCATAATATTCAGGAGGCGATCGAACTTTATTTGGAGCCTGTTGAAGATGAGGGGTTCGATCGAGAGGGTGTGTTGGTTCGTGAGTTGGTGCTATGAGTAAGGTGCCTGAGTTGTCTTATGTTCAAATTATCTCGGCGTTGGAACGGGATGGATGGGTGAAGGTTCGTCAGAAGGGAAGTCATATTCGGTTAGAAAAGAAGCTCTCGGATGAAACAGTGAAGATTACAGTTCCTGCTCATCGTCCGGTAAAGCGATCGACGTTGGCATTGATTTTGAAGCAGTCACGAACGGATCTCGATCGATTTTTAGATTTGCTGTGAGGGTGGCTCTTCGGGATTTAAGCGATGTGATCGGGGAGATTTGACGCAGACGACGCTGAATCTTCGCAGTCAAAATAATCTCTGGAATAAGGGCGGACTAATGTATTCGCCTCCGTTCCGTTAGGTTCGACAAAGGATGGGTCTATGCAAAAATAAAGTCATAGATCTCGATACACGTCACGCCGATGCTTAAGTTGAATCAATAAAATAAGTAGTTCTTGATCCTTAATTTTGTAGCGCAAACGATAGTCGCTAATGCGGAGGCGATATTCATCTTTTTCGCCTTTTAGTTTTTTTACACCACTCGGTCGGGGGTTTTCAGCAAGTTGGGCGATCGCGGTTAAAATGCGCAAACGTAATTTTTCTGGTAGATCATCAAGTTGTTTTTCAACCTTACTCGACACAATGACGGAATAGGTCATAATGTGATTCTGCGTTTAGCTAGGTATTCATTTAAGGTTATGTAGTGACCTGATTCATACTCAGCGTAAACGGTTTGAATTTCGGCGAGATCTTCAGGTGAGTCGTCGTCATCTAATTCTTCATCTAAAAAATCCCTAAGCTGATGCTTTGCGGAAGGTGGCAATTGCGCAATCATTTCGATTAAATCTGAAATAGAAAGCGGTAAGGAGACCTGCCACTGACGAGTGGCTGAATTTTGTGGTTGCATCATAGGGTGATACCAAAGATTGTATTTAGTTTAACAGATGTCTTTCTCTCTTTCAGGAAGTCGGGATTGAGCCGTTCTCGTTGAGTCGTTACGGTAGGTTTACGTATGGACGAACTGCGCATCGATCGATTGGTTTTGGGTGGTGCGGTAAGATTTACGATCGCTTTATAGTATTTTCCCGTGACTTTACGGAATTTTCCTGAGGATGGGAGAATTTGTCGGTAAACTTATGTAGGCTCTAGCGATCGGATATTTGTTTTTTATGTGAATTTGTGATCTGCGTCAGTATGTTACGGATGGAAGCTGGGTATTCTGTGATGAAGGATAAGGCGTCTTAATGAGGAATTAGCCTGCTTGAGACTTTTATAGTGAATCTGATCGATCGATGCCTCCTTTGGGAAGCGCTGCTAATGGTAGTGCGATCGTCCACGCGCGAGTTTGCCTTTGTCTAAACTTCTTCTTCAATCTGGAGTGTTAACGAGTATGGCTACGAATTTTGAAGTGCGGCTGTTGCTGGAATTATGGAATTTGGGTGGGGCTGAGGTTCGCAAGGGTGATCTGAATATGGTCGCTTTAGTGGACGGACGGCGGAGGCGAATGAGGCTTGTGCTGCATGATTAATGTCAGGAAAAGCGCTTTTACAATTTTACTAAATATGATTTTGCTGATTGAACAGCGAGATCTACTCGTTAGCCAAAATTTAATCTAATATGAAATACTTCGACCCTACCCAATGTCGTAACGAAAGCGAAGTTGAAAGTAAATTTATTGTTCAGTACTTGCTGCCTGAATTAGGTTATTCTTTGCATGACTGGCATCAAGAGGTCGCATTAGGAAATATCCGACTAGATTTCTTAGCCTTTGCTTCTCAGATGCTACCATTTACATTAAGTGCCGCATCTCCGTTGAGTTTAGTGATAGAGGCAAAGGGTCCAAGTCAAAATTTGGATGTTCATGTCCGCAGGTTACAGCAATACCTTACTCATCTTCATACAAGATATGGTCTTTTAACAAATGGAAGAGAATTAAGAATATATGAAAAAATCGGGTCTAAATTTTTATTGATATTTCAATGCCAAGGATGTGAGATATTAGATAGAATAGAAGAAATGAAACAGATTGTTGGCAAAGAAATGATGCAGGAAAGAGTTAGGAGAAATAATATTTCTGATACTCTAAGTAAACAAATAACTGAGAAAAAGGAAGTTTTTCAAGATATGAAAATTATTGCAATCTATCATAATAAAGGTGGCGTAGGAAAAACCACAGTTTCCATCAATCTTGCAGCCGCTTTGCGCAGGAAAGGACATAGAGTTCTACTGATTGATTTAGATTCTCAAGCTAACTCTACTTTTGCAGGTGGCTTGGTAAAATTTCAATTTGAAGAAGATGATAATCTAAAGGAGAGCAATGTATTTCATGTATTAAAATCTGCTGACTTTGACTTTATTCAAGATGTTGCAAGGCAATCTGATTTTTTTAACACTCCTGAAATTGATATCATCCCCTCTCATATTGGACTTATTGAAGGACAAACTGCATTAAATAATATTCAAGTTATAAATTCTCGGTTGATCAAAAAATTGACAAGAGAAGAAGGACGTTATGACTTTGTTATTATTGATACTCCCCCATCACGAGATTTGTATGCAAAAATAGCGATCGTTTCTGCACACTTTCTAATTATCCCATCTGACTTGAAGCCATTTGCTAATCAAGGTTTATCCAGTGTCCGAGCATTCGTTAATGAAATTGATGAATTGAGAGAGACTCTAGGAAAATTACCGATAAAAATTATGGGTGTTTTGCCATCTAAAATTTCGGCAAATGCTAAATCTCTAGAAAAAACTTTTCCACGACAAAAAAGTACTATCGTTAATCACTATAAATTCCCTGTCATGGACACAGTAATTTTCGATAGGACAGTTTTATCGCATTGCGTCAATAAGACGATACCTGTGGGTGACCTAGAAATTCCCGATCCAAAGTCAATTTTTGACTTTGCTGACAATAATTCTATCCCAGCAGCGAATCAATCTGCTGAAGAATTTGAAAGATTAGCAATCGAAGTATTAGAGAAAACGGAGAATATGTAATAATGAAATTTGTAACAATTGATGTTAAAGAAATTGAATGTGAAGGGAGTCGAGCTAACTTTGACTCAACAGAAATTGAGATTTTATCTGACCTCATACTAGAGGGTGGCGGAATACTTCAGCCTTTAATTCTGAAGCAGTCAGGGGAGCGATATTCAATTATTGATGGGTATTTAGAGTATTTTTCTGCTGTTAGAGCGAGAGAGAAAGATCCGAGAAGAGGGGAAATGGTGTATGCCTTCATAATTAATGAAAATGATGAAAAAGGGATTCGTGAGCAACTTAAAATTCTAAGGCCATCTAATAAAGAGGCTATTCCAGCTAAAACGATGAATCCAGAATCAACATGGATCAGCAGCTTCGAGACAAGACTGAGCGAAATTAGAGAAGTCCTTTTTCAAACTAATCGAGAGAATGACCAACGGTTTAAGCAGCTTGAAAAAAACGAAAATACTTCTGAAAAGATGGAATTGTTAGATTTAATTAATACGCTAGATCTTCCAAAGTTTGTAGCTGAACTTTCACGTTATGGTTTGGCAAAAAGTAAGGCTGAAGCTATGTTTGAGGCTCGTCAGTTGCAAGACAACAAAGTATTTAGCAATTATCAGGATATTGTTAAAGCTACTAAAGGTTTAGGACCTGGTGGAATTTTGAATTTAATCGACTCTTGGAATCAATTCAATGGAAGAAATTAAATGCAATTATCACATAGCTTGAAATTGGTTTTCCGAGTCAATTTCTACGAATAGCTCATTACAGATCATGTCTTTGTATACGTTGAAAAACTATTTTTTAGGTTTCACCGGATACCTCGGCAGAATCAAATGTGACACTTGGAAAAGCAATCGCTTCTACTTCCTCCGCGACCTCATTGTGTAAGGGCGATCGTAAATCTACCATTAGCGCGATCGTCTTTCCAAACGGTTTTACCAGCGGGAGGCGATCGCTTTTGTCTAACATGGGTTTACGCTACACTGGGGATGTGAATAAAGTCGATCGGTTATTGCAATTGATAGAGGGATGACAATGAGCCTTTTACTGGAACAAGTCCTTAGTGATGTCGATCGGTTAGCGCCTGCCGAACGTCAACAACTGATTGATCATCTGACTGCACAGGTAAATACCCCGATCGAAACTCCGCCCAAGGCTAAGCGAAAATTAAGTGACTTTTACGGAGTTGCCCCTAATCTTTTAGGTGGGGTAGATGCTCAGGAATGGGTCAATCAATCACGCCAAGAGTGGAGCGATCGAGAAGAAAACTTGAGAGCGATCGAATGAAAATTGCCAAAGCTTTACAAGGCATTAATCGAATTTTCCTCGACACCGCACCTGTTATTTACCTAGTCGAAGCGCACATTGACTTTGGCGCACGATCGCGGGAAATTTTTATGTCCATGGATGAATCCGGTATTCAGGGAAGTGTAATTGAAGTGAGGCGTCCAAGATGGCTTTCCAAAAGCTTATGCCGATGGTTTATACGCCCTTCGGGCATCGCTTCTACTTCCTCCGCAATCTCACCTATGTAAAAACGATCGTTCTTCCAAACGGAATATCTAACGGAAGGGCGATCGGTTGTCAAATCGTAACGATAAAAGCCTTAGTGATGAAGAGCGATCGTCCCGATTTGCTTGAGAATTTGTAGGACATCGTAGAGCTGGTTTAGATCAGACAGCATTGAAAATGTGTTGGAGAAACTGTACTTAGCTTTGGGCGATCGTTGAAGTTTGATGAACATAAAATGATTGCCATTAGTAACCATTCCGAATACGAATTTTTGGATTGAAGGCGCGCCCATCATGTAGGCTAAGATTTGGGGAATCCCCATCTCAATGTCAAAAGTTGTTTCCTTTGACTCAATTACAGCTTGCCAAAACTGATCTTGCAAGACTAGAAAATCCATTCTTCCCCGCAAAATCTCCGGCTGTAATACACCTGTTTCGTTCTCAACTTCTAGGGTCATTTTGACAGAAATAGAAGCCTCCGATCGCAGATGAAAGGGTGAGTCATAAAAACCTGCTAACGCAAGAATTGGGGAAATGACGATCGCATTGACGGCGCCCTCTGCAACATTTCCAGTTTTGCGTTGGTAACGAAAGCGATCGCGGATGATATCTAAGGCGGGGCGTTCACCCTCATTTAAGGGCGGTAATTGACTGCGCCACTCCATGAAAAAATCAAGATCGGTCGATCGGGTTGCGCCCAAGTAACGTTCTAACTCTTCCAAAGACTGAATGACTCGTTGATTCTGCAACATTCGGTTAAGCTAACCTATCGGCAACCCACACCATAGCGTACAGTGTCAGGCGAAACCGGATTTGATACACTTAAATCCGAATGAGCCTCAGTCCAATTAAACGACTCCAAACGACCCCATGTCAGCAGAATTTCGTCAACGCGCCGACTTCCTTGGAACCCAGGTCATCACCCGAGATACGGGTCGAAAACTTGGGGTCGTCAGTCAACTTTGGGTCGATATCGATCGGCAAGACGTCGTAGCCCTTAGTCTGCGCCAAAACCTCTTCTACGGCACGCCCCAGCCCATGATGCTCGACAGCATCCGACAAATTGGCGATGTCATCCTAGTCGATAACGAAAACGTAATCGAAGACATTGACGTCGAACGCTACACCAGCTTAATCAACTGCGAAGTCATCACCGAAACCGGAGAACTGCTCGGAAAAGTCCGAGGGTACAAATTTGACATCGACAGCGGAAAGCTTGAAACCTTAGTCGTTGCCGCTCTCGGGTTCCCCTTGATTCCGGATCAAGTCGTCAGCACCTTCGAGATGGCCATGACTGAAGTGGTGAGCAGCGGACCCGATCGGCTCATCGTCTATGAAGGAGCTGAAGAGCGCCTCAAGCAAATCACCGTCGGCTTACTTGAGCGCGTCGGTCTCGGCAAAGCCCCCTGGGAAAAAGACAATGAATACGCGCCCCCAGCCCCCGTCCGGACCGAAAACCAACTTCCCTCAGGCCAACGCGAGCCACTTCAAGCTCCCGCCCTACGTCGTCCTGAACGCGTCTCTGAACCGATCGAAGAAACCTGGGATGAAGATAATTGGGAACCCGTGGAAGCTCGCCAGCCCCAAGCTCCCCAGAAAGCTCGACTCTACCAAGACGACGATGCAGAAGACAACTGGAGCAACGCCAGCACCAACAGCCCGATCGACAGCCCGATCGACGATAGCGACTTGATTCCTGAAGGGGATTATGAAACTCTGGATTACGCAACGGTAGATAATGACACCGTAACCAACACCGTGATTTCGCCGCCGATTCAAGCCAGCGCCGTGGAAATTGACGAATCTGCGGGAACCCGGCCAGCGGCTGCCCCTAAGTCGGAACCCGATCCGTGGACCGACGCCGATGGGGGCGACGAAGCAACAAGACCGAAGCTCAACATTCCTGAAAAAATCCAGGAACCCGAGGACGCATAGCGCACATCGATGCCGATTCAATTGATCTTGTTAGGATTAACCACCCTGTATGGCATGGTCGCCTGTGCGATGGAAGACCGCTCCCCACCGCCAGGAAAGCGCGTTATGGTCCACGATCGCATCCTGCATCTGTGCGTCCTCACCCCCGTCACCGCACCCAAAAGCCCCATTACAATTGTCTTCGATCACAGTTTGGGGGGTATCGAAGGGTATTTGATTGCAGAACAGTTATTGCAATATGAGCCACGATGCGGGCGAATCTGCTTTTACGATCGTGCGGGCTATGGCTGGAGCGATCATCGTTTTGAGGCTAGAACGAGTGATCACATTGTCACTGAATTGAATGCATTACTCATCCAATCGGAGATCAAACCGCCCTACCTTTTAGTTGGGGACTCGTTCGGGAGTTACAACATGCGGCTGTACGCCGATCGCTATCCTGAACAGGTCATTGGATTGGTGCTGACCGATGGGTTGCATGAATCGGGAATGTTAGCGATGCCGATTGCAGTTCAGGCGTTAAAACTTCTGTTTCTATCCGGATTTGTGATGGCCACGATCGGCTCCATGCTTGGGATTGTTAGAGTTTTAAAAGATTTAGGAGTGTTTGAATTCTTAAAGCCTGAACTCCGAAAATTCACGCCCGATCAACTGCGAGCCGTCAAGCGATCGTTTTGTCGTCCGAAGCATTGGATTACCATGGCACGGGAACTTTGGAATTTGGACAAGAGTGGCCGACAGATGCCAACGGGTCCGTATCTCAACGATCTCCCGATCGTCAACATCAAATCCGCCTCCTTCTTCAAGCCAACCCTATGGACCACCCTCATCCCCTTAAAAGCCGTCAATCAACTCCGCGATCGAATGCACGAAAAATTACAAACATTATCCACCGCCCCCACTCAAATCCAAGCCACAAACAGCGGTCATTTCGTATGGATCGACCAACCCACCCTCATCACCCAAGCGATCGCCCAAATCCCACCCCCCCCAACCACTCCGACGTAGGATGCGTTAAGCGAAGCAACGCATCAATTCTCATACAACCCAACCCCGATCGCCCCATCCATCCCCCCCACCCCATCATAAAAATCATCCAAAACCCCAACCCCTCAGTATCATAAACAAACACAACCCACATCCCAAGGACCCCCCATGAAAGCCGGACTGGGTTTACCCACAGCACTCGCAACCACGATCGCCCTCCTAACCTACGCGACGATCGCCCCCAGCCGCGCCGCCGATCCCCAACCCCGCTTCCCGAACGATCCCGTCCCCACCTACCCCAACACCGCCCCACCGCCCGTCGGCATCCCACTCCCCGGCCAAGAACGGATACAACCCGAAACCGACGCCCGAGTCTCCACCCTCCTCCAAGACTACAGCGGCCACCTCTGGGTCGGCACCTGGAAAGGCTTAACCCAACTTGATCCCAACACTGGACGCATCATCGCCCGAGTCCCCATTCCCAGTAGCCTCACCGGAGCCTTAGCCCAAGACAAATCAGGCCGCATCTGGGTCGGCACCACCGAAGGCATCGTCCGCATCGACCTGCGTACCAAAAAAGTCACCGCCCAAAACTTCGCACTTCCGTCCAACCGCGTCCTCTCCATGGCCCTCGACAAACGCGGCTACCTGTGGGTCGGCACCGACAAAGGCATCGTTCTCATCAGCCCCGATCGTGCCTTGATCATGAGCACCCTTCAAGACCTCCCCGGCGTCAGCGCCAACGCCATGCAAATCGACGCAAACGGCCATCTCTGGGTCGGCACCCTAGAAGGCATCGTCCAAATCGACACCAAATCCGGCTACCTAATGAACGTGATGGAAAACATTCCCGGCGGTTCAGTCCAGTCCCTTGCCATCGACGATCGAGGCTCCCTCTGGGCCGGAACCCCCGGCGGACTCACCGAAATCAACGCCGAAACCGCACGAATTGTCGGTTCTGCCAAATCCCTAGAGGGCCAAAATGTTCTTTCCCTAAAACGCGATCGCGTGGGCAGCATTTGGGTCGGGTCGGCGAGTGGGTTAGTCAGAATAAACCCGAAAAATGGGGCGATCGTCGGTCAGATCGCCGGACTACCCAGCAGCCGAGTACTCACCCTCTCCCCCGACGCCGGAAACAAACTCTGGGTCGGAACGACAGAAGGACTGGCTTGGGTCAGTCTTCGAGACTATCGCAGCCGGACTTATAACAAGCTCTAGCGTCTGCCGCCAAGGCGTAATACTGCTCAAATTGTAGCGGGCTAATATTTCTGCGATCGGCTAATCACGTAGCCGATCATAGTGGGAGGTTTTGTATGTGCTACATGTTTTCCAGAAAAAGTCTAAGCATGGAATTGCAACTCCCAAGCAGGATATTGAACTCATTGAGACCCGTTTGAAGCGTGCTAAGGAGCACCATGATCAGTATTGTAAACAGAGTTTAGAGGATAACAAGGATGAGCGAAGAAATTAAAGTGGTCGCTAGCAGTGGTAATGTTTTTGCCGATTTGGGATTTGTAAATTCTGATGAATTACTGATTAAAGCTGAACTTGTCCGACAAATTAGTAACTTGATTGACGGGAGAAAATTGACTCAATCTGAAGCCGCTAAGATTCTTGGGATCGACCAACCCAAAGTTTCCGCGCTCCTAAATGGAAGATTTTCCGGGTTCTCAACCGATCGCCTGTTTAGATTTTTGAATGCTCTTGGTAGTGATGTAGAAATTCGAGTTGTTCCTAAACTCATACCAGAATCTCAGGCTCAGACGAAAATCGTGACCGCTTGACTTTCTCCAACAAATTCAGATCACGACCACAATGTCGGAAATAAACTCTTATACGCCAACTTTGAGAGTCCGCTCCATCTGGATTGTTATGCAGTAGCATTTACTCGAAATACATCCATCTCTACTTCGTGAAAAATTGTTCCTCTCTCATATCGCATACCCACTTTCTCAAGAACCCTAACCGAGGCTAAATTTGCTCGTTCAACAATACCAAGAAGATAGGGCAGATTGAGTTGCTCAAATCCATATCTAACAGTCGCTGATGCAGCTTCGGTCGCTAAACCCTGTCCCCAGTATCTCGAATCAATTCGATATCCAAGCTCTTTTTCATCCTTGCCATCAATTTGCTCTACAACTACGCCACAATACCCAACCAACTGGTTGTTTTCTTTGAGAACCACAGCCCACTTTCCAAATCCATACTCTTTGTAGCAAGTGATGAAGCCTTGTATCTTCTCCTGTACTTGCTCGACTGAGTTAACACCAGTTGGGAAAATCTCATGACTTTAGGATCTGCAAGTATCTATGCTAACTCCTAGAGATCGTTACGCTGAAACTCTCGCAGGATGAGCCGATTTGTTTCTATCAACATAATGCGTAGTCTCCTTAGCCAGCTAGTACCAGTATTATGTCCCAACCAATCGACGATCTCTTACAGATGCTTGACGAATAATACACGATGCTCTCCTACGCCGTCATAGTCCAGATGATAGGGCACACCATCTTCTTGAGTCCCACTTGGTTCAGCCTCAAATCCTATACCCAGATGATAGGCAATTGAACTTTTATTGACTGGAGAAGTAACACACTTAATTCGGACACGACCAAATTCTTGAGCGACTTGAAAGAACTGTCCATACAATGCACTACCTACGCCTTGTTTCCTAAAGTCAGGATGAACCCCTACAAAGTGGATGTATGCTTCTTCTGAATGAGACTGCGACAAAAACCAATTAAAAAAACCAATTATTTTGCTGTCTAACTCTGCGACAAAGCATGTCTCGCCGAAATGAGTGAAAAAGAGCCTGGGAAGCATATCACTCATTCGTCGCCCTCCCCACCATGCATCAAGAACGCTAATGATAGGACTGTAGTCACTAGGACGAGCGTTGCGAACCTTCCTGGGGCTTTCCATAACCTTTCACTGATCATATTCAAATACTGTATCACTGAGAGCTAAGCAGCATAACAAGCTCTAAAGCAGATTATTCCGGAAGCCCCCAAAGTTGGGGGTTGGGGGCTTCCGACTCTTATTTCCCGCTGACATCCAGAAGCTTCGCCACCGTCAGCACATCTTTATCCCCCCGGCCTGAACAGTTCAAAACAATGTTAGGACTGCCTTCAAGCTGAGGACAGAGGGTTTCGAGATAGGCGATCGCGTGTGAAGTCTCTAGCGCCGGAATAATCCCCTCAAGCTGAGAGAGCTGCTGGAACGCATCAAGCGCCTTTTGATCGGTGACAGCATAGTACTCCGCCCTCCCGACTTCCATCAGGTAGCTGTGCTCCGGACCCACGCCGGGGTAGTCAAGACCTGCGCTGATCGAATGTGGCTCGATCACTTGACCGTCTTCATCTTGCAGCAAATAGCTCATGGCTCCGTGCAGTACGCCTACGCGACCTTTTGTTAAGGTTGCCGCGTGCTTGTCGGTGTCTACACCAAATCCTGCCGCTTCGACGCCGATGATGCGCACTGACTTCTCATGGATGAACTCGTTGAACAGGCCCATCGCATTGGATCCGCCGCCGACACAAGCGATCAAAATATCCGGTAATCCACCCCACTTTTCCAAGGCTTGCTGACGCGTTTCGACGCCGATGACTGAATGGAAATTACGAACGATCATCGGGTAAGGGTGCGGACCTGCAACGGATCCGAGGATGTAATGGGTATGCTCCACATTGGTCACCCAATCGCGAATCGCTTCAGACGTCGCATCCTTTAGCGTTCCAGTTCCCGATTCGACAGGCGTAACGGTGGCCCCGAGTAGCCGCATTCGGAAAACGTTGAGGGCTTGGCGCTCCATATCGTGGACGCCCATATAAATTACGCATTCGATGCCAAATCGAGCGCAGACGGTGGCCGTAGCAACGCCGTGCTGTCCGGCTCCGGTTTCGGCGATGATCCGCTTTTTGCCCATGCGTTTGGCGAGGAGGGCTTGGGCGAGGGCGTTGTTGATTTTGTGTGCCCCGGTATGGTTGAGGTCTTCGCGCTTGAGGTAGATTTGCGGCCCGCTGCCATCGGGTCTGGCGTAATGCGCGGTTAAACGTTCGGCAAAGTACAAAGGACTCGGGCGACCGACATAATCTTTGAGGAGTCCATCAAGTTCCGCTTGAAACTCGGGATCTTTGCTGTAGCGATCGTAAGCTTCCTCTAATTCAAACAGGGCAGGCATGAGCGTTTCCGGCACATATTTCCCCCCAAACTGTCCGAAGCGACCGAGGGAGTCAGGACGATTTTCGATCGCAATAGGATTTGTGTTCACAGGGAGCGTCGTAGTCACAGCGCAAGACCTACCGGATTTAAATAATATAACTAGCCCACTATTATAAGATTGTTCACGTCTCTACATATCTCTTTTCCGATGGTAAAACAGCAAAAATCTGGCAGCAGTAACGATCGGATGGTCTATCGCGAGTTTGGCGAAAGTAACGAGGCTGCCTTTGAGAAAGCCGTTCCAAACCTCCCGCCCAATCAACAAAATATTCGGATCCAACTATCTAAGAAAGGTCGAGGCGGCAAAACCGTGACGGTGGTAAGTGGATTTCAGCACGATGAAGCGTCCCTAACGGCGCTGGCCAAGAAACTCAAAGCCGCCTGTGGGACCGGGGGATCGGTACAGGAAGACACGATCGAAATCCAAGGCGACCACAAAATAAAGCTTTTAGAACTGGCGATCAAACTAGGCTACAAAGCCAAAATTAGTGGCGGTTAGCGAAGCCGCGATCCTGTACGCTAGTTTCTCGTTACCATTCCCAACCCGGCATGAATCGAAGTTTACAGATTGCGGTGCTGATTACGTTTCTTAATGCGTTGAGTGCGACGATTTTGATTCCTGTAATCTATCTTTACGCCCGAGCCTTTGAACTCAATGACCTTCAAGCAGGGCTGCTGCTTTCGACCTTTAGTGCGGCTCAGTTTTTTGCAACGCCCGTATTTGGGAAGCTCTCCGATCGGCTCGGACGCAAGCCGCTCTTAGTGATCAGCTTAGTGGGCACGATGATCGCAAATTTTGTGGCGGGCAGCGCAGCCTTCATGCCCGTGACGATCGGCTGCATTGTGTTGTTTAGCGCGCGGTTTTTTGATGGGTTGACGGGAGGAAATGTGTCGGTGGCTCAGGCGATCGTTTCGGATGTGACGGAGCCAAAGGACCGCGCGAAAGCCTTTGGTTTTTTTGGGGCAGCCTTTGGGATGGGGTTTGTGATTGGCCCGGTGATTAGTCTATGTGCGATCAAGGCGACCGAGAGCTTAGGCGAAAAAGCATCGCTGGGGTCTGCTTTTTTTGCGTCCTCAATTATGGCGGCTATTGCCCTCGGAATGACGATCGTTTTGTTGCCGGAAACACTGCCGATAGAACGGCGAAAAAAAGGTGGAAATATCTTTGATTTGGGATTGAAAGAACTCGCAAAGGGCTTTTTTCTGCCCAAGATCGGCATTTTGATTTTTATTAATTTTTTAATCGGCACCACGTTTACAATGTTCACCTTTGGATTCCAGCCTTACTTCACCAAGGTGTTAAACAAAGGCTCTGTGGAGCTAGCGCTATTGTTCTCAATGATTGGGATCTTGGCTGCGATTTCACAAATCAAAGGTGTGGCGTGGCTCAGTAAGCGCACCAGTTTGACGCGGATTTTGTTTGCGGGTTTGTTGGTACGGGGCTTGGCCTTTTTCTGTATGCCACTGTGGGCTGATTTTAATTATTTTATTGAAGTTTCAGTGGTTTTTGCGCTTTTCAATGCGCTAGTTCAACCGATGATTAGCACCTTGATTTCGCTCAATACGCCGCCCGATCGACAAGGCATTGCATCGGGCTTAAATGCATCCTATCTCAGCATCGCCAATGCAGTCGGTCCGGTCCTAGCGGGGGTGATGGTCAATGAAAAGTTTCCGATTAGCTACAGCTATCCGTTGTTTTTTGCCGGAATCGCCACCTTGCTCGTCTTAGTGCTAGCCGTGAAAACTCGACACCAATATCGATCGCAACCGGGATAACTTGCGATATAAAACAGGCACCGATCGAAGAATCAGTGCCTGTCTAAATCCTTAAAGTCAACGTGCAAAATGCATTAAACCTTCAAAATATCCCGTTCCTTCTCAGCAAAGACCCGATCGACTTCAGCGACGTACTTATCGGTCAATTTCTGAATCTTATCTTGCTGATCCCGCGACTCATCTTCAGAGATTTCGCTGGCTTTTTCTAACTTCCGCACCCCGTCAACCCCATCGCGGCGGATGTGGCGAATGGCGACCTTGCCTTCTTCAGCATACTTCGACGCCATTTTGACAAATTCTTTCCGGCGCTCACTGGTCAACGCCGGAATATTCAGCCGAACCGAAACCCCATCATTGTTCGGCGTTAAGCCAATATCAGATAGGGAAATCGCCTTCTCAATGGCCCCCATCGTCGTGCGATCGTAGGGCTGAATCTGCAACGTCGAAGAATCCGGCGTACTGATATTCGCCATTTGGTTCAGCGGTGTGGGTGCTCCATAGTACTCCACCACAATTTTGTCAAGCAGTGACGAACTCGCCCGTCCCGTCCGAATCGTATTAAACGATCGCATGGTCGAGTCGATCGCCTTCTTCATCGTGCTTTCTACATCAGATAACTTCACAAGATCCTCCTACAAGCGTTCCAATCGATTCACCCATTACCGCACGCCGTACGTTACCCGGCACCGACAAATTAAACACCATAATCGGGATGTTGTTGTCTTTGCAGAGCGCGATCGCCGTACTGTCCATCACCTGCAACTCATGGGTGAGAACATGTGAATAGGTCAGGCTCTTAAAGAGTCTAGCGTCTGGATTTAGTTTGGGGTCAGAATCATAGACGCCATCCACCTTCGTGGCCTTAAACACCACATCTGCGCCGATTTCAGCCGATCGCAATGCGGCTGTCGTGTCTGTTGTGAAGAACGGATTGCCTGACCCGGCCCCAAACACCACGACCCGTCCCTTTTCCAAATGCCGAATCGCACGGCGACGGATGTAAGGTTCCGCTATTTCCTGCATCGCGATCGCCGTCAAAACCCGCGTTTGGGTGCCCATGCGTTCTAAGGCATCCTGCAACGTGATGGCATTCATCACCGTGGCGATCATGCCGACATAATCAGCCGTGGCCCGCTCCATTCCCGCCGCAGATCCCTTGACCCCGCGAAAAATGTTGCCACCCCCCACAACGATCGCCACTTGGACGCCCGCATTCACCACCTCTTGAATTTCCTTAGCAATGCTCTCGACCACATCGGGGTCAATCCCATAGGCTAGGTCGCCCATCAGCGCTTCGCCACTTAGCTTCAGCAGTACGCGTCGATACGTTAAGCTCATCTCAAAATCCGCCAGAACTCGCAAAGATTCTCGCTTCCAAGATACCAGTAAGCGGACCGTTTCCATTGATTTCTTATGATGTTCGTGAGATGTTGGTGGGATCGATTTGCAAGGGAAAGCGCGTGTTTAGAGAAGTTAACAAATCCTGAATGCCTTATCTAGAAAGACGTTCAGACCGTTCGAGTTAGCTCAATCGGGGGTCAAAGCTCAATTCACGGTTCAATCCACGGTATTGTGTTTCAACGTTGGAAACTTAGTCTTCATCTACTCTTCGGTGTATTTTGAGTCTGCTCTCCAGCAATCATAGATCGCCTCTTCATTTAAATCCGCACACCCCTATGACTGCATTCTCCACCGCACCCAAAAAAGCCCCACCCAAAACCTCGCCCAAATTGGATACTCAAATTGGAACTCAGCCTGCTCAGAGCTTTGCAGTGACGGGCAACATGCCGCCGTCAGACTCTAGAGCGCGCGTCAGTCAATGGATGAAGACCTTCCAAGACCGCGTATGTAAGGGTCTTGAGGCAACCGACGGACTGGGAACCTTTCAGCAGGATGCGTGGGATAGACCGGAAGGCGGCGGTGGACGATCGCGGGTGATGCGAGATGGCAACGTCTTTGAGCAAGGCGGGGTGAATTTTTCAGAAGTGTGGGGCGAAAACCTTCCCCCGTCGATTTTGGCGCAGCGCCCTGAAGCCGCAGGCCATAACTTTTACGCGACGGGAACGTCTATGGTGCTCCATCCCAAGAACCCGCATGTTCCCACCGTTCACCTCAACTACCGCTACTTTGAAGCCGGACCTGTCTGGTGGTTTGGCGGCGGGATTGACTTGACCCCGTTTTACCCCGTTGAAGAAGATGTCGTCCATTTTCACCGCACCCTTAAGGACGCCTGCGATCGGCACCATCCCGAGTACTACAATACCTTCAAGCTGTGGTGTGACGAGTACTTCTACCTCAAACATCGCAACGAAACCCGAGGCGTCGGCGGAATTTTCTTTGATTACCAAGATACCAGTGGCGTCCTGTATCCCTCTGCCTATCCAGGGTCTGATAAGAACACTCCTGCTGCGAAATATGCTGAAAAAGTCGGAAACGTGGGGGGACGGTCTTGGGAAGATGTGTTCGCTTTTTCCCAATCTTGCGGACTCGCGTTTTTGCCGTCCTACACGCCCATCGTAGACAAACGCAAGGACACGCCTTACGGCGACCAGGAGCGTGATTTCCAGCTTTATCGCCGGGGCCGCTATGTGGAGTTCAACCTGGTCTACGATCGAGGCACTATTTTTGGATTGCAAACTAATGGCCGCACGGAGTCCATTCTGATGTCTCTGCCTCCCCTTGTCCGCTGGGAGTACAACTACCAGCCAGAACCCGGATCGCCTGAATCTCGTCTCTACGACATCTTCCTCAAGCCTCAAGACTGGGTGAACTGGCAAGGGTAATGAGTTTGATGCGCTTTGCCATCTGGTTTTAGAAAATATCCGGTCATGATCCCAATTATTCTGTAAAGTAAAAGTAACAGGCTTGAGTTGTGTCACCGAGGTGAAATTCTTGAGCTTTTTTCAAGAGTTACTTCAAAACTTGATGAAGTCTGTGTTTGAGATGAAGCTTTTGGGCATAACTAATTGAAGAGAATTAATTAATCTAAAGTTAGGTGAGCACCGTGATTGATGTGGAACAAGGAGCGATGCAAATGGACCAGAAAACCTATACAACCCATGATGGCAACACCATTATTGTGTTGACTCCCGTCGGACGACTGGACATTACAACGGCTTGGCAATTTCGGTTGAGCTTGCAAGAGTGCATCTCGAAGCAGAGTCGTCATGTGGTCGTCAACCTCGGTCAAGTGAACTTCATTGATAGTTCAGGGCTGACGTCACTTGTCGCTGGAATGCGAGATGCGGATAAGGTTCGCGGAAGCTTTCGGATTTGTAGCGTTCATCCTGAAGCGCGCTTGGTGTTTGAAGTCACCATGATGGATTCAGTGTTTGAAATTTTCAATACTGAAGAAGAAGCCCTCGAAGGCGTTCCTCGGAGCGTGATTTAGGGTAAGCATGGCGATCGGTCCTGCAAACGAGTCTGAGTATGACCGTCATCATCGGTGGATGTCCCGAGCGTTAGACCTCGCTGCTGCTGCTGGCGAGGCTGGAGACGTCCCGGTTGGGGCAGTGATCGTGGACGGTAGCGGTAACCCGATCGCCCAAGCCTCTAACCGCCGAGAGCAGGACCAAGATCCCACTGCTCATGCTGAAGTCTTAGCCCTAAGGCAGGCTGGACTCGTCCGTCGCAACTGGCACCTGAACGACTGCACCCTCTACGTCACCCTCGAACCCTGCGCCATGTGTGCGGGGGCGATCGGTCTTTCCCGCATCAAAACCCTTGTTTACGGTGCGGATGATCTGAAGGCAGGAGCTGTGCGCAGTGTGTTTAATCTTCCGGATAGCCCGCTTTCAAACCACCGATTAGACGTCATCGGTGGTTTTTTAGAAGAATCCTGCCGATACCAACTGCAAGCCTGGTTCGCCGATCGACGACGGAAGGATCCGTAATATTCGTGATTGGGCGTCTGCCCCGATTGTTGCAATACATTATTTAACAGGAAATTAACAGAACTATTGCCCCAGCTCTTCCAGGAATCGCTATCCTAACGGGTGAAGCATTATTCATTGCAGCTATGAAAACTGTTTATGTTCTTTAGCCTAGGAAGAGAGAAAGCTCTATGTCAACTGATTATTTGTTATTCGTGCATGGTGTGAAATCCCGATCGGAGCAGGATTTCTTGAATAATGTGCAGTCATTGTTTAGGCCGATCGCTCAATCGGTGGGGTCTAACACCACGGTTAAGCCGATTCCTTGTTTTTGGGGGCAGTGTGGGGAGCCAGCATTGATCAACCTTAGACAGAAAATGCAGCAATCTAGTGCGTGGGACAAGCTGTGGTTTAAGGGCTTTCGCAGTGATCAAATCTTAGATTTTGTCGGAGACGGAGCGCTGTACCTAAGTCGTGCCGTGGGTGCGCAGGTGGTAGGCCGTATTTACGAAAGCGCGATGAAAGCGGTGGAAATCGTCAAACCGGGCGATCGACTACATTTGGTCACCCATAGTTGGGGTACGGTCATTTTAATGGATATCCTATTTGCCAAGCGCTGGGTCAGCCCGTCTTTTGAAAAGTCTGACCCAAAAACTTGGAACTATATCCAGCAGATTCGCAACACCCTATTTGGTCTAGGGGAAAATCCGAATGTGGGCCTGACGCTGGGGAGCCTCCACACGATGGGATCGCCTATTGCCTTGTTTAACCTAATCAATACTGCCGAAGAAAATGGCCATGATTTGGTGCCTGAACTCCAAGTGTTCTTGCAGAATCTTCGCCAAAAAACAGGGAAACCCTTGCCATGGAATAACTACATCCATCCCGCCGACCCGATCGCCTATCCTCTCGAAGGCGTTAGCGAACAGTTTCTCGGAGCCAGCGGACCCAACGCATCCGTCACCGTGTCAGACATTGTGGTCAGAACCAATGCCCTCAGTGAAAAATTTATGGGCATGACGCAGGGTACTATTTTGTCGGTTCTCTATGGCGGCACGGCTCACAATAGCTACTGGAAAATCCCTGAAATTCCAAAAGCGATCGCCGCTACGATTCAAGGCAAAGCCTGATTCATCGCTCTATTCTAAGCTCATCGTAGATTAGAATAGAGAAACCTATAGAAGCGCGATCGCCGATGCTAAATCCTTTCCCTGGCATGAATCCTTATCTCGAACATCCTGAGCTTTGGCATCAGGTTCATAGCTATTGGATGGTGGGAATTGCAGATGCGATCGCGGACCAAATTGCGCCACAGTACCGAGTCTCTATTGAGCAACGAATGTATCAGAGCTTCGATGATCCTCGGAGTATTGTTGGCATTGCTGATGTGTCGATAAAACCAGACGTTATGGTAAAGCTAGATGTCTGGCAGAATGATTATTCTCGCGATCATGGAAGAGCTGTCAGCACTTTGACCAGACCTCAGCGGGTTCAGTTGCCGATTCCTTGGGATGTGAAGGAACAGTATTTGGAAGTGCGTGAGGTGAAGCCATTCTGAATGAAACTTATCAGCGGGGACGACTAGATTTGTCGATCGATTATTCGCAAGAGCACTTGAACGATCGGCTGCCCGGTTTGAGTGAGAGCGATCGAAATTGGGTTTTGTCAACGATCGATGAGGCGAAAAATCGTGTCCTGTAGCCAATTTGTAACCCTTGAACAAGCAGTTAATGCTTTTGAGTTGACGGTTCAGGATGTGCCGCACTTATTTGCTGACGTTCGAGCCATCGGACCCTCCGATCGACTGCGTGAAACCCTTGAGGAAAGTTTGGACTTGGCCTCCAGTATCAGTACCGAAAAAGCGCGGTCAGAACTCATTATTACGCCGATTTTGCTAGAAGTGCGGCGCATTTTAAGGGCCAAATTGGCTATTTTTCGGGGACGACTTTCGACGTGGATGCCTCGGTGGGACTTAATGGGGTGTGTGATTTCATGCTTAGTGCATCGCAAAATCAAGCGCTGATCACCGCTCCGGTCCTGACGATTGTTGAAGCAAAAGATAATGATTTACGGCTGGGTTTGGGGCAATGTACGGCGGAAATGGTGGCGGTCCATCGGTTTAACAGTCGGCGCGAGAAAGCTGATTTCCCGATTTATGGCGTGATTTCGACAGGGACAAACTGGCGATTTCTACGACTAGAACACGATACTTTATGGGTCGATCGGAGTGAATATTTCATTCTTCAGTTGGATCAGATTTTAGGTATTCTCTGTGAGCCGTTCCATCACGCAATGACTCTCTAAAGCAATCATTTAAAGCAATCACTAAGGTCGGACCTGAAAATCGTCGCCAATCCGGATGGTAATGTCAGAATCGAGATCGCCTGTGGAACTCGTTTCTAATGTTCCAATGCCGATCGCCTGCTGAATACGGTTCGCCGCATCTGTTTTCCCAGTCTGCAAGATAATCTGTGTTTGCGTTTGCTTCTCAGGCCAGGGGTCGGTGATATAGAGAGCGTCATAACCCGCTTTAATTAATTTTTCCTGGAGCGCTTCGGCGGCTTTGGGTTGGCTAGAGGCATTTTGGATGGCGATGCGGAGCGGGGTGACGTCGGCGGCGGTATTAGGGTCGGCGATCTCGAAGAAGTCTTTCATAATCCGATCGCGCTTTCGATCGTCCATAATCCAGTAGCTCGCCCGAAACTCTTTTACCTCGCTAAAACGTCCCGGCAGAAGGACCATTTTGACGGCTTTTTGGTCGAGTCCGAGTCCGTAGTTGAGGATGGCAGACATTTCCTCCAAGCTGAGATTCGTGTCTACGTATTTTTGCATCGCCTGCAAAATTCCCGGAATTCGGGGCACCACAAAAGGACTGGCCATCTGTTCTTTAAGCGATTTCAGGAGCGTCTGCTGCCTTTGCACCCGTCCGATGTCCCCAAATCCGTCGTTGCGGAACCGGGCAAATTGTTCAGCCTGATCACCGTTGAGCGTCTGCCAACCTTGTTTAAGATTGATTGAGAGTTTTTGGGTTTTGTCTTCATAGACCATATCGATCGGCACATAGACGCGCACGCCGCCGATTTGATCAATCAGTTCTCGGAAAGCATCCGTGCTAAACCGAATGTAGCGATCGACTTGGACGCCATTGAACGTGTCCGTGACCACTTTGCCCACTAAAGCAGGACCGCCGCTCGCATTAGCTTGGTTGATTTTGGTGATCCCGATGTTGGGGATTTCGACTTGGGTGTCTCGGGGAATAGACAGGACGTTGACGCCTTTGAGTCGCGGATTGACGTGGACGAGCAGCATGGAGTCGCTGTGCCCGGTGAAGAGGTCATCGCCCGTCACCTTAGGATCTAGAACGCGATCGACTCCAAGGACCAGGATATTGACAGGCCGCGTTACCTGATAGCGAAATCCATTTTTGAACAGATCGCCCAATAACTTCTGCCCCTCACGAGGAGACACAGCACCGGGCAACGGCACCGTCACCGCAATCAACGAGCCAACGGTGCCGCTGAGAAGAGCGATTGAGACTAGCGTGCCGCCGCCGAAGACTCGCAAACCGATCGAACTCCGGCCCAACTTTGACGCCCAACTTGAGATGATGTGAAAAAAAGACTTTGGCATGGGCAATATGAGGCGGAGGTGAGCGAATACGCAATGACTTGATGAACGTCAGGTGGGGAAGGCTAAAATGGTAAGGACAAAATAATTTGCACCCGTAGCGCAGCAGTCGTCCGCGTTTCTAATGCGAATTCATCCAGCCTGACTATACAGGGATAAGCGATCGTCCGTAGGTTCATTTCGATCATTTTATTCAATGATCCGGATGGAGACGGTTCGATCGGTATAGACCTAGGATCTCCTACAGCATAATGTTAACGGTTTCACTCCTTTCTGAATAAGTTCTGAATAAATTTTATGGCTCAATTTTCTTCTTCTCAATCTCCTTCTCTTTCTTCACAACCGCTTATCTCGATTATCCTAGCTGGCGGCAAGGGTGAACGGTTCTGGCCTCTGAGCCGAAAACAACGCCCGAAGCAATTCCTCAGCCTTGACGGAAGCGGCAGAAGCCTCCTCCAAACAACAGCCGATCGCCTACTTGCAGCCTCCCAAGGCTGGGAAAATCTCTGGGTCGTGACCGCATCGCACTTGGCCGATGGCGTCCGAGAGCAGCTCCCCGAACTTCCTGAAGCGAATCTGCTCGTGGAACCCGAAGGTCGAGATACGGCTCCGGCAGTGGCATGGAGTACGTTGGAAGTCGCAAAACGTGTGGGCGATGAGGCCGTGATTGGATTTTTTCCAGCCGATCACTGGATTGCGGAACCCGAAAAATTTGTTGCAACGCTAAAGGCGGCTCAAGAAGTAGCCGTCATGACCCAATCGATTGTCACTCTGGGCATCAGGCCGACCTTTCCATCGGTGGGATATGGCTACATTGAGCAAGGCGCAAAGCTGGACATCGCCTCAAGTTTGCCTGCTTATAAAGTCGATCGATTTGCAGAAAAACCCGATCGGGCCACAGCCGAAGAATTTTTGGCCACGGGGCGCTATAGCTGGAACGCTGGAATGTTTGTGTTTCAGGCGAAGGTTGCTATTGCAGAACTACGGCAGTATGCACCCGAAATTCTGGAACCACTAGAAGCCCAAGGATTAGCCGCCTATCCTACACTTCCCAAAAAGAGTATTGACTATGCGCTGATGGAGCAAACCCAGAAGGCCATGGTTATTCCCGTGATTTTTGCGTGGGACGACTTGGGCGACTGGGGAGCCATTGAGCGCTTGATGAAGTCGGACCTGCCTAATGTCGAACTAGCTCAACATGTGGGACTTGATACAACTGGATCGATTTTGTACTCAACCCAAGACGATGAGCTGATTGTAACGATCGGCTTAGACGACACGGTGGTCGTTCGGGACGGAAAAGTGACCCTAATCGCCAAAAAGGAGCGAACTCAGGAGATCAAGGCCGTCTTAACCAAGTTGAAAGATAACCCCGACTACGAAAAGTATCTATAGGAAAAAGTATCTACAGAAAAAGTATCTATAGAATCATCCTGTAATACAGGCATTATCTCCAAATCCGCGACTGTTACCCAATATTCGCGGATTAGAGATTATAAAATCTTTAGATTATTTTTAGAAAAGGCTTCTGAGTTGTCCTTGCCATAGCGGTAGTATTGTTTCTAATTAAATCCATTTTTGCTAGGGAAACGCTAGTTAGGCCGTATGACTTCTGAACCTACAAAAATTCCGTTTGCGATTACGACGCCGTTGTTTTATGTCAACGACATTCCTCACATTGGCAGCGCCTATCCGACGATCGCCGCTGATGCGATCGCACGATTTCAACGGCTTAGAGGCTACGATGTGCGGTTCATTACCGGAAGCGACGAGCATGGTCAGAAAATCCAGCGCACCGCCGAACAGCTAGGCCGCACGCCCCAAGAGCACTGCGACCTCACGGTGAAGAGCTTTCAGGATCTGTGGGAGCGGCTCGACATCCAGTACGATCGCTTTATTCGCACAACGGAACCAAAACACGCGGCGATCGTGAAAGAATTTTTTCAGCGCGTTTGGGATAAGGGAGATATCTATTTAAGCCAGCAGAAGGGACACTACTGCGTCTCCTGCGAAGAGTTTAAAGATGAGAAAGATCTAATTGAAGGTAAATTTTGCGCTATCCACGTCACAAAAGAAGTCGAGTGGCGTGATGAGGCGAACTATTTCTTTCGACTGTCAAATTACCAGAAACTCCTTGAAGATCTCTACGAGTCTCAGCCGGACTTAATTCAGCCTGACACCCGCCGCAATGAAGTCGTGAGCTTCGTGAAGCAGGGCTTGCGAGACTTTTCAATTTCTCGGGTGAACTTTGACTGGGGATTTCCAGTCCCTACGGATCCTACACATATTATTTATGTGTGGTTTGATGCCTTGTTGGGATACATCACGGCGCTGCTCGAAGACGATGATGAACCCACCTTGGAAAATGCTATTCAGCGTTGGTATCCCCATCACACTCACATTATCGGAAAAGATATCTTGCGGTTTCATGCCGTGTATTGGCTTGCGATGTTGATGTCGGCAGACTTACCTTTACCAAAACGTATTTTTGGCCACGGTTTTTTCCTGGATAACGGCGTTAAGATGGGAAAAAGCAGTGGTAATGCGATCGATCCAAATACGCTGCTCGATCGATATGGTGAAGATGCAATGCGCTTCTTTTTCTTAAAAGAGATTAAGTTTGGTCAAGATGGTTCCTTCGAGGAAACTCGATTCGTGCATAGCGTCAATGATGCGCTTGCCGATAAGCTCGGAAACTTGTTGAACCGCACCTTGCCCCTTGTGATTAAGAATGCGTCAGGACTTGTTCCGAATGTCGTGGGGTCAGCGATTGCAAATGACAACCCCTTGAAAGCATTAGGACTGAGCCTTGGCGATCGCGTGACACAATCTTACGATCGCTTGATGTTTCATGAAGTGTGTGAGTCAGTAATAGAACTTCTGATGCTTGGTAATGTGTATGTGAACGAACAGGCTCCATGGACATTGTACAAATTGGGCAAAACTGATCCCGAAAAACAACTTGCGGCACAGCATGTCATCTATGCTGTGTTAGAGTCCGTTCGGCTTTGTGCTTATCTGTTGTCTCCCATTATTCCGAGGATCAGCACCTGCATTTATGATCAATTGGGATATTCAATTAACTTTGATGAATTTCCTTCAATAGATGTGTCAATAGATTTCCAGACTCATACTTCATGGGGAATACTTGAGCCTATGCAAGTTTTGGGCAATGCTCGCCCAATTTTTCAAAAACTAGAACTACCCAGCTCTTCCGTTGAAGAATCTGGCCTTTAGATTGATTAGACGTTTCAGGTTTGATGTGGTTGATAAATTTAAGTTCATTGTGAAATCCATCCGGAAATCATCAGGAGATTTAGAGTTTACTCATGTTCATGGACGTTTTAATCTCGTCATAATACATCGCCATAATACTGCAATAATACAGAGGTCCAGCAAATGTTAGATCACAATAATAGTCACCTAAGCAATAGTCACTTAAGCCAACCTTCCGATAACGAAATCCTTTTTTCCGCCGAACAAATTCTTGAGAATCGAGGACGGGTTGCCATCTTCATTGATGGGTCTAACCTGTTCTATGCTGCGTTGCAGTTGGGTATTGAAATTGATTACACCAAGTTGCTCTGTCGTCTGACGGGTGGGTCGCGCCTCCTTCGATCGTTTTTCTACACGGGCGTCGATCGCAACAATGAAAAACAACAGGGTTTTCTACTCTGGATGCGTCGGAATGGCTATCGCGTCATTTCAAAGGATCTCGTACAACTCCCCGATGGGTCCAAGAAAGCGAACCTAGATGTCGAAATTGCCGTTGATATGATGTCATTGGTGGGTTCCTACGACACGGCTGTTCTTGTTAGTGGCGATGGCGATCTTGCCTACGCGGTTAATGCCATTAGTTATCGTGGCGTGCGCGTAGAAGTCGTCAGCCTGCGCTCCATGACCAGTGACAGCTTGATCAACGTAGCCGATCGTTATATTGACCTTGATACGGTCAAAGAAGACATCCAAAAAAATCAACGTCCTTACACGTATCGCCCCCTTTCCGTCATTGGAGTTGGAATCGAAAGCGACGCCTCGGAATAATGAATGCTGAAGTGAGAATCGAGAATGAAGATCGCTTTAGTTCCCAATTCTCACTTCTAAATTCTCACTTCTAAATTCTCACTTCTAAATCCTCCCCTGGAGTCCGCCGTGAAGCCGATCACCAAAGTCATACAAGTAGCTGCGATCGGTTTGGGGGTCGCTGGAATTTTGGGGGGATTGGTGTGGCTTTTTCGGCCTCACCCAAGTCTTAAAGCTGGGAAACCGGGGGGAGATGCGGAACTCATTGATCCGAGTTTGAAACTGACGGATGTGGATTTGGAGCAAGCGGATGAAAAGGGAAATTTACTCTGGAAAATCAAAGCGAAACAGGCGGTGTATAACCGGGATAAGAAGGAAGGGACGATCGTTGAGTTGAAGGGTGAACTGTATCAAGACGGGAAAGTGGCGTTCAAAATATCGGCAGATAAGGGCGCGATTAAGGGCGATGGAAAAGTGATTTTGCTTTCCGATAACATTGTTGCGGTAAATGTGAAAGATGAAGTGGAGTTGAAGGGGAAGGAAATGGAATGGCAGACGCAAACGAATCTGCTGAAACTCAAAAATAAATTTATTGCCACTCACAAACTAGTGAAGGTGACGGGCAACGAAGGTCAGTACTTTAGTAAAAAGCAACAGGCTGAATTAGTAGGGGCGATCGTGGCCCAAGTGAAAGAACCGAAGCTAAAAATGACCACGGAAAAGCTCAATTGGGATCTCGAAAAACAACAGCTTGAAACGGCAGCGGCGATCGTTATTGAACGTAAAGTAGAGGGTGATTTCATCGATCGAGCAACGGCTGAAAAAGGCTCCTATAATCTTAAGTCTAAAGTTGCAACGTTAAAAAAAGCCGTCCAAGTTACCCTTGCAAAACCTGAGGTCAAGCTAACCGGAGATGAACTTGCCTGGGATCTCGGGAAGCAACTCATCGTCGCAAATAAGCCCCTCACGGCCTATAGTTCCACTGAACAAATGACGGTTAATGCAGATAAGGGCGAGTATTCGGTCAAAGACAAAGTTGCCATTCTCACTGGAAATGTGCGCGGGAATAGTCAAAAAAATTCCTCGACGATCGCCACGGATAAGCTGAACTGGTTTTTAGAGAAACAAGAATTTGAGGCCACGGGAAGCGTGGTGTATCGTCAGCCGAATCCCGACCCCAAAAACCCTATTACGAATTTGGTCGGTCAGTCAGCAAAAGGCAGCTTGACCCAGGAGCAAGTGACGATCGTGGGTGGACCCAATGCCGACGATCGCGTCGTGATCGATATCGTTCCAAACCTGTCTACGCCGTAATGATTCACAACAATTGATCACAAGCTTGAGAACAAAGGGACGCTGCGAGTAGATAATAGCAACTTGTTGTGTTTGGACTATGCCACCCGTGAAATCAAATCACTCGTTTCTTCAGGTTTTTGCTAGTCGGAAAATGGGGACGTTGTTGCTATTGGGCTTTTCGTCAGGACTCCCGTTCGCACTGACGGATGATGCGTTTAGGGCTTGGATGACCCAATCGGGCTTTGATTTAAAAACGATCGGGTGGCTGAATTGGGTGAGCTTGCCCTATGTGCTTAAGTTTTTATGGTCACCTTTGGTCGATCGCTTTAGAATGCCGATGCTCGGACGACGGCGCGGTTGGATTTTGGCCACTCAGATTGCGTTGGTAGGCGTTGTTTTTGCGTTAGCTGGTCAGATGTCGGCGATGGTTGAGATGGATGCGGCGGCTAAGATGACAGCGCTTAGCGGTGTTGCGATCGTGGCGGTGGGCATGGCGTTCTTAAGTGCGACCCAGGATATTGCGATTGATGCCTATCGATCGGATGTGCTCTACCCTTTGGAAGTGGGGGCTGGGGTTTCGGTAATGATTTTGGGGTATCGGCTTGCGATGCTGCTCACGGGGTGGCTAGCGTTTAATCTGGCGGATCGGCTGGGCTGGGCGGCGGTCTATGGGGTGATGGCGCTGTTTATGAGTATTGGCGTGCTGGGAACGATGTTTGCGCCCAATCCACCGCAAGATGAACAAGCTCCCGCGACGCTTGAAGATGCTGTAGTGCAGCCGTTTTTGGAATTTTTCCAGCGCATGGGAATGCAACGCGCGGTGTTGGCGTTGTTGTTTATTATTTTGTTTCGCTTGGGTGATGCGATGGTCTCAAATATGGCAATTCCATTTTTGGGGGCGAAGGGTTTGGGATTTAGCAACGGGGATATTGGGACGATTCGCCAAGGGATGGGATTGGTTGCAACCATTGTAGGAACGTTGTGTGGTGGCGCGGTACTGAGTCGGTTAGGAATTAATCGATCGCTGTGGATTTTTGGCGGGTTGCAGGCAGTGAGTAACTTAGGTTATTGGGCGCTAGCGATCGTCGGGAAGGACTACACGGCGCTGGTACTTGCGATTAATGTGGAGAATTTTTGTGGTGGACTGGGGACGGCTGGATTTTTGGGTTTTCTAATGAGTTTGTGTAATCCCAATTTTTCGGCGACGCAGTTTGCGCTGTTGTCGAGCTTGATGGCGTTGGGCCGGACTTTGATTGCGGGTCCGAGCAGTGGAGAAATTGCGCAGTGGCTTGTCTTTTCAGCGAATGCCGGATTAGCAGGCTGGGCGAATTTCTTTTTGGTAACGCTGTTGGCGGCGCTGCCCGGTATGGTGCTCCTGCCGTTTTTTGCCCCCTGGAATGAACGACGTGAGACGCCATAATAATCATTACGGAAACTATTGCTTCTGCAATCATGTCAGCTCTTCTTAACAAGAATTTGCATTGTATTTGTGTATTAACTATAGCGGATGAAATCCAATCAAAGACTAATGGTGAATGCGATTGTTCCTGACCCCGGTAAGCTCGTTGGCCGAAGTCTTTGATGTAAGCCTAATGATGCGATCGACATCGGTAGATCGAAAGATGACTCAAAGGAATAAAAAAAATAACATTGAGAAGCAAGCCTTAATACGTTAATTACAGGATTAAGAAAAATGGCTCTTCACAGAATTAAAGACTTTGATCCAGACTATCAGATGCATTTTGACGATCATGACTTTAGAGGTTTAGATCTCTATGCTGGAAATGACAAAATTGGTTCAGTGGATGATGTTTTGGTGGATGATGAAGGGCAATTGCGCTACTTAGTCATCAACACTGGGGTATGGATTTTAGGGAAGAAGGTCTTGTTCCCTATCGGACGGGCGCGTATTGACTACGAGCGCGATCGGGTTTACGCCGACAACTTAACCAAGGCGCAAGTGGAAGCTCTTCCAGAGTTCACCAATGATGTAAACGTTGATTACCAGCATGAAGAACAGGTACGCGGCGTTTATCGTTCTGCTACGCAATCAGCAGCTCAGCCAGTAGCAGCGGGCTATAGGGAAACTAACAGTGCGTTGCCGATGCCAGATTCTACGCGCGATCTCAATGTTGGCCATGAGGACTACGATCGTGACAGCTATAAGTATGAAAAAGAACCTGATCTGTATGGCTTAACGGATCAGAATCATCCCAATCTTAAGCTCTATGAAGAACGGCTTATCACAGGCAAGACTCGTCAGAAAGCGGGAGAAACTATCATCAGTAAGCGGGTTGAAACTGAGACTGCGCGGGCTTCTGTGGCGATCGAGAAAGAACGAATCGTTGTTGAACGAGTGCCTGTTAATTCTGGATCTGTCATTGCCCCAGGTGAAGCCAATTTCCAAGCAGGAGAAATTTCACGACTAGAAGTGTATGAGGAGGTTCCAGAATTCCATAAAGAAGCGTTTGTTCGAGAGGAAGTCCGTGTGAGTAAAGTGGTCGATCAAGAGACTGCTACTGCGGAAGAACAGTTGCGTCGAGAAGAGCTTGATGTCAAAGATGCTGAAGGTCGTCCCGTTGCTGAACACGCCAAATAAGCTTCTCTAAATTACCCTTATCTTAAGTTTATGAACGTTTAGATAAGGGTAATATCATTTTATACCTTAAGGACAGCTATGATTTCTGACCCTGCTGAAGAGCCTCAACAAAGTCCTGATTTCACCGATTTTCAACGACTTGAAAACTCAGTCTCGAAAGAAGTATCTGAGGAGAAAATCTCTCTATTAGAAGAACGATTGATCGTTGATTTCGTTCGGCGCAAGGTCGGTGAAATCGTCATTCGTAAAGAAGTTGAAACGTGTCTTTTGCAGGTAGAAGTTCCCGTTCGTCGTGAGAAACTGATTGTTGAGCAAGTGAGTCCAGACTACAACAACAGTCCGGACAGTTTTGGGCGGGTAGTGGCGAGGAAAGCTATCCAAGGCTTAAAGTACAGTCATACAACAAAAGAGACTGTTCCATGGATAGC
>JAYUJY010000089.1:0-32218 GCA_043764895.1 Synechococcales cyanobacterium
CAAAGATAAAACATCGATCGCGCGATCGCCGCATCGCTGACCGTCACCATGTCACTCACATGCTCCAGCACAATGGGAAACGTCAAAGCCCCGAGGGAAGGCGATCGTGCTCCGTCTGCAATGGTGTTGGTTTTCTCCGTGCGCTCCAGTTTTCCAGACAAAAACGATCGGGTTGCATCATCAGCGAGCTTTGGTTCCACGCCGATGATCTGGCAGTCGGGCGACAGGTGGCGGGCGGCGATCGTACTGCCTGAAATTAATCCACCACCGCCAACGCACACCAAGAGCAAATCCAACGGCCCAACTTCTTCAATGAGTTCCTTCGCCACCGTGCCGTGCCCCGAAATAATATCCAAGTGATCGAATGGGGGAATCAATACCGCATCTCGCGTGGTCAAAATCTCGCGGGTGACATCTTCTCGGCTCTGGAAGGTGCGATCGTAGAAAATAATCTCTGCGCCATACTCTTTGGTCGCCGCTTGCTTGACGACTGGGGCATCGCTTGGCATGACGATGGCGATGGGGATGTCCAATAGTTTTCCTGCTAACGCCATACCCTGCGCGTGGTTGCCCGAGGAATAGGCGATCGCCCCGCGTTTTTGTTCTTCTGGCGTTAACTTCGAGAGCGCATAGTAAGCACCCCGAAACTTAAATGAACCCGTGCGCTGAAAATTTTCGCACTTGAAAAACACCTGACTTCTGGTGCGCTGATCAATTACAGTTGACGTCAAAACCGGAGTCCGATGGGCAACTCCTGCCAGAACTTGAGCGGCCCGATCGATGGCTTCGTACGTCAACATGATTCAAACTCTGAAGACTAGATTTATTTAGGGCCGTAGAAGAATGCAATATCTTTAGGCTTCAACGGAGCAAATCCCGCCGCTTCCAGTTTTGCATCGAGTTCAGCTTGGGGAATATGTTTTGCGCCAATGCGTACAATTCGCGATCGCATTGTGTTTGAGACGCCACTGCGCTGACGGCCTGCTTCTAAGGCCATGACGCTTTTATAAAGGTCGAGTTTCGCCGCCGGAATCGCCGACCCGTCAAAATCTAAGCCACTCTCGATCGCCAGATCAATGGCATCTGCACCTGTTGTTTGTTCAGACATAATTTAACTCCCTCAATAACGCGTCATCGCAAAATCCAATCGCTCTTAATAATACAGCTAATGATACAGCCAGCTTGTCCACGAATATTTGCGGCCCCGCGTGACCGGAAGCGATTGATGCGGATGCGTGTAGTAGGAGGGGAAAACGATCGCACTGCCTTTTTGGGGCGTGACTTTAATGCCTTGGCGATCGAAAAAGGTCTCGCCGCCTTCAAAATTATCATTGAGGTAGCCGACAATACTCACATCCCGCGTCGGAATCCCTTGCTCGACTTCCTTAAAACGGCTAGAGAGTAAAATATTATCAATGTGGCGCTTATATTGCTGACTGGGGGAGTAGCGCAAAATCGAACAGGGTTCAGCATGGGGAAACTGGACGCCGTAAACTTTAAAAAGCGCCTCTTGGATCACCTGAATTCGAGCCATCACGAGATCGTTCGCTGACTTCTGAATAGGGTTGCGTCGATCGAGTGGCAGGATGCCATTGTTGCGAATCTCCGTATCCACGGCCCCAATCAAAATCGTCGCCGCTTCAAACTGACAAAACTCAGCCACTTCAATCAGGTGATCGCAGGTTTCGGGTTCCAATAAATTTTCTAACAGCAAAATATCGTTGCCCAAGTTTTTAACCGAATAACCCACAGGCGTTGTCCCTCTTTCGCGTCTATTATTCTATCGTACCCAACATTTCCCGCACTTCGATCGCCGTTGCGGGTGCCAGCAAAACCCCATTTCGATAGTGCCCCGTTGCCAGCAGGACTTTAGGGGTGTCAAAACCCGTCGCCCATTCAATCACGGGAGCCGGACGACCGACAGGCCGAGGACGAATTCCCTGCCAGGTTCGCAAACGATCGGCACTCGCAAGTTCTGGAACCAATGCGATCGCTTTTGCCCACATCGCATCAAAGGCATCTGGTTGGGCTATCAATGCCTCACCCTCCGTCTCAAACTCCACCGTCGCCCCCACCCAATACTCCCGGTTTTCGGGCGTCTGCTCCAAGGGAACGACATGGGTATCGTGGCCTGTGATCACGGGCTGAAATTCTGAATGGCCCAAGGGCTTTGGCGTCCGGACATGAATGGCTTGGCCCAATACTGGACGCAAATCTAGGGGATTTTGCGCCGCGATCGATCGCATAATATCTGACGAACCCAACCCTGCCGACACCACCATGACATCACACCCTGGCGGCTCACTGTCCATTTCAAAATTCCACCGAAACATAACCCCTCGAAGTTGAGCTGCCGCAATCAATGCCTGAGTTAGGCGCGTCGGGTGGACCTGGCGATCGTCCGGCGAATACACTGCTGCCACGATGTTATTGAGATTCACCTGAGGACAGGCATTGCGAATGTGTTCGGGTTGCCACAGTTCAAGACGTCGATTCTGACTAGGACGAAGCAGGGCTAACTTTTCCCACTGCGCCAAATCTTGCTCACTTCGATCGCCCTCATATTGCATCATCAAAATCCCTTGGCGGTTGTAGGGAATATGAACACCTACCGCTTTTTCCAGTTCAGGAATCACGCGATCGTACCAATCCAGTCCAGCTAACCGCCGCCGCAAGTTCTGCCCCTTTTCCTTTTTACAAATCGCCCCCATCAGCACACCCAGCGCCGCGCCCGTACCTCCGGAGTAGCAGGTTTGATTTTCCTGAACGGGACCGCTTACACAGTCATAGACCGTAATCTCATGCCGCCGATCCATCGATAATTCGTACGCGATCGCACTCCCGACAATTCCCGCCCCAACGATCGCGATCTTCATTCTCATCCTCCAAAAAAAAGATGCCCCAAAAGAGCATCCATCCCCATCAACCCAGATTCATTACTAGTTTTAGGCTTTCGGTAATAAGGCAAAAAACGTATCTAACGATCGGTTCAGGTTGGTGTAGCCTTTTGCCGCCGACTTGTAGTCCTTTTCCGAAGCAGCCCGATCGATCGCCGCCAGCGCATTTGTCAAATCTTTGGTTGCGGCCTGAGCTTGCTTTTTCGCGTCAGGAAATAACTCACTGGCAATAAATGACATACGAGTCCGCAGATCGCCCAATGGACCATGGATAAAATTCGGGATGAAGACATAATCTTCCTTTTCAATCAAGCGTTCCAACTCGCCAAAGCGATCGCGCATGACCTGAATCTGAGCAGCATAAGACTGGATTTCCGCAACTTGCTCAACGGAGTAAGTTTTAGGTTTCCCTTTCCTCGGTCTTGCATCTGCCGGATTTACGAACGCGATACATAGCACCATCACCAGCGTGAGAGCGATCGCCAAAACTGAACGAAACTTAGACTTCATGACTAGATCACTATCTTGAGCAACACAACAAGCCGATAAATCGCTAACTCAAACCTCAAAAGGTCCATCGCTAGCCCTCATTCAAGAGTGTATCAAAGTATGAGGGGACAAGACGGCTTACCCCCCGCGAATGTTACACGTCGTTAGATTTCCTTCGTCGAGACTTAGGCACCCAGGAATCAAAACGTAAATGCCGTCCGCAGCGTCCCAATCACGGCGCTTTTATTCTCGTCAATCTGTCCCGGATTCGAGACCTAGACAACTCCCGGTGTGATGGAAATCCGATCGTTGACTTGGTATTTGTAAAAGGCTTCTACGTGCAGCGGCGCAGAGTTCACGCCACCGCCGAAGGACAGATTTGCATTGGTTGCGTAGGGTTCGACGCCGACGACAAATCCGAGAAGGTTGCCTTTTTTGCCTAGGTCGGGAAATGCGGCACCGACGCCATAGGTGACGATCGTGGCGGCATCAGACCCACCCGGAATGCGGAAGTCCGCCGTGGCATAGGTTCCAAAGGCGTTCAAGATAAACTTGGGGCTGAATTTGTACGACGCTGAGATTCCGTAGGCGTTCACGATCGCATTTCCATCGCCAGCCGCTAAGGAATTGTTTGCGATCGCTGTTCCAACGGAGCCTTGAATTCCCCCGCCACCGTCAAAGATAGCCCCTGTTTTTTTGTAGGCATTGACGTAGGTTAGCGCCACTTGAAACGGTGATTGGGGTGGTGCGTAGCTGACTTGGGCCAGGAAACTACTGTCCCCATTGAACAAGCCGTTGCCTGCCGTGGGATTTGCGGCGGTCTTGGCCAAATATCCTGCACTGACCTGAATTCCACCGCCTAGGGCATAGTTCGTGCCGATGCCGGATCCGCCACCAATGCTATAGATGGGATTGCGCTGACCAACATGGAAATCGTGGTGGTTCCGCTATCTTTTGAGTCTAAGGCTGGATTCATCGTAGGCGCGTAGTCGTAATGCTGACCGTTCCAAGCGGGAATATAAAGTCCTAGTTTGTCACCGAAACGGGTGGAGTAAGAGAGCTTATCGATGCTGACCCGATTGTCGTAGTTTTCGCTTGCGCCATAGTTAATAGTCTGCAACCCATCCGAGTCACCGTTGGCATTGAGTCCGGCGGTGTCAACGGGACGGGCATTTCCGGCAGACAGGCGAGTCAGCAGTCGATCTTTTCCGGTAAAACTGGTGTTGAGACTGAGCCGAAGCCGATCTTGAAACACGGCCTGATTGCCCGATCGATTAAACTCCTGACTCAAAGCAAAAATTGCTTCACCCGAGAGCTTCGTCGTGGTTGAAAACTGCTGTTTTTCTAGGGTGGTGGTTTTGCTTTCTAAGGCATCGGTTCGACCTTGCAGGGTGGCGAGTTCTGCGGCAAATTGTTCTTACAACGTCCGCACTGTGGCCAGATCTTCTTTCTTGACCAGGTTGGCGGTCGAGGCAGCGATCAAATCATTAATCCGATCGAGGCAAGCATTCAGTCCTGCGGCAAACTCGTACCGCGTCATCGATCGATTGCCTCGGTACGTTTTGTCGGGGTAGCCCGCAATACAGCCATAGCGTTCAACCAGCGACTGCAAAGACTGAAATGCCCAATCAGAAGGCTTCACGTCCGAAAGTTGGGCTACTGACGTGACTTGTGCCATGTCGATCGAAACCGTGGATGCGACTTGAGGAATGACTTGAGGAATGACTTGAGGAACTTCAGCCGTGAGAATTTCCGTTGGGAATCTTTCTGGGGCAGAGACTGAGGGGCGATCGCGAGTCGTATCAACGGGTTTGGGCTGAACGGTTTCAGCACGATCGGACGTTATAGTCTCCGGACCCTCGATCGGTTCTCCTTGAGCTTGGACCGGAGCCGCGATCGCCACAAGTCCCAACGCCCCCAGACTCGCCCCAAAACTGACTAATTGCTGCATCGATCGCATAGAGTTCGCCATAAAAACTGAGTGTCCATCTAAACCAAAAAGAGCGCCCCAACTGCTTGGAGCGCTCTTCGATCTAAACCGCTACGACTTAGATTGCCATCATCCTAAAGATTTAGAATGTGAATGTTGTACGAACAGTGCCGATGATAGCGCTATTCGTATTAGCACCAGGTCCAGACGCTTGTCCAGGATTTGTAACCCAGATGACGCCAGGAGTGACAGAGATACGATCGTTCAATTGATACTTGTAGAACCCTTCAAAGTGATAAGGAACATTAGAACCCGTGTAAGGTTCTGCTCCCACTACAAATCCAAGTAAGTTACCTTTTTTACCAAAATCAGGTAGAGCAACACCCATGCCATAAGTCCATACATCACCAACAGTATCAGTGTTTGCGTAAGTGCCAAACGCATTCAGAACAAGCTGAGGACTGAGCTTAAAGGAGCCTGAAAGCCCATAAGCATTGACTTTAGTCGCTAGCAAAGGATTAGCTCGACCTGAACCAATTGAACTACCAGAACCGCCACCACCATCAAAGATCGCACCACTCTTCCGATAAGCATTTACGTAAGTTGCAGCAAGTTGGAATGGAGCCTTCTCAGGAGCGTAGCTAATTTGTCCCAAGAAACTGTTATCACCATTGAATAAGCCAGTTCCAGGATTAGGCGTTGCGGCTGAACCAACAGGATTGAGAACAGAACCAGCCAGATAACCACCGCTCAGTTGAATACCACCAAGATTGTAGTTCAAGCCAAGACCAGCACCACCACCGATCGAATAGATCGGGTTGCGCTGACCGAAGACTGAAAGCGAAGTGCTGCCGCTGTCGCCAGAATCTAACGCAGGACTAGCTGTAGGAGCGTAGTCATAGTGCAAGCCACCAGCAGCAGGAATGTAGACCTTTAGCTTGTCGTTCAGGCTGGTGTAGTAGGCTAACCAATCAACACTTACACCGTTATTTCCACCAACGGCACCAAACTGAGAAGTTTGTAAGCCTTCGCCCAATGCACCGCGATCGAAACGACGAGCATTACCAGCAGCTAAACGAGTAACAAGCAAATCCTTGCCCGTGAAGCTGGTGTTCAGGTTCAAGCGCACGCGATTTTGTAGTGCAACTTGGTTACCAGCAGCGCTACCACGGTTAAATTCTTGAGTGAGTGCGAAGATAACTTCACCCGCCAACTTAGTGGTGGTGGAGAACTGTTGCCTCTCAAGAGTTGCAGTCTTAGCTTCTAAGGCATCGACGCGACCGCGAAGGGTTGCCAGTTCTGCTGCGAACTGCTCTTGCAACTTACGAAGGACCGCCAAATCTTCTTTTTTGGCCATGTCAGCGGTGGACGCTGCGATCAAGTCATTGACCCGATCCATACAAGCGTTCAGACCAGCGGCAAACTCATAACGAGTCATGGCGCGGTTGCCACGGTAGGTCTTGTCAGGATAACCAGCGATACACCCGTAGCGCTCAACCAAGGACTGAAGCGCTTGGAAGGCCCAGTCAGTCGGCTTGACGTCAGAAAGCTGCGACACGGAGGTCACTTGCGCTTGAGCAGACTTGCCTTCAAGACTGTACTGGTTCAAGGAATCGACGGAGGTCATTTGGGCTTCTGCTTTAGCAGAGGAAGCACCCAAAACCAGAGCACCCAAGATAGCAGGGCTGACCAACAGCGCGTTCAATTTGAGATTCAACATTTTTAATTCTCCTCACATCTAGAGCGTTCAGCCAAAGCCTCACGCCACAACAACATAAATTTTCCTAATTCAGCTACTCACCAAAAACCCAAATCTAATGAGTCTGAATCTTTGCAGCTAAATTGTGTCCTGGGTAACAGGATATCAGTAGATGAGTATTTATACCAACCACTCTTCCTGAAAACCATGGGCCTATATTAGGCGATCGCATCCAAAATCTAACACCCCCTATGTGCCAGTCTGTGAAGAGACCGTGACGAAAACTCTTTATCTATCCATCAGCTTAAATCTTAGCTTTATAAAAAAGTCCCCAAAAACTATCCGCGCCTGAAGCCGTCTCTGGGTAGAAACAAACTTCAGGCGCGGTCTAGCGGGTCATCAGATGGAACCTTGACTGCCGGGAGGAACTCCAAACATCACCAAGCTTCTACGGATAGACTCAGAATAGGTCAACATCAAACACTGTTATGCAGACCATCACGCCAATGAAGGGTTATGACGCATAGCCAGCCGAAAACCTATGAATGGCTTGCTTAGAGAACAGCCCCGGCACACAGCCGGACAACACCATACTGACAACCCAAGGATATACAACACTCTTGCATAAGCACCTCCAAAATTTACTAAAGGACAATTATCTCAAACGCAGTCGTAGCACGAGGCTTGATTGCGTAAGGCACGAGAATCTAGGACTCTCTATGCATCACCCTAGCATAATTTTTTTGATTTGGAAGATGGGTAACCCAATCCGAATCCACCCGCATCAACGGTAGGATTCTTGCCTATACTAAGGACTGGACCTCGCTAATCTCGCCAATACGGAATAATCGATCGCTATGTTTATCTTGGAATTTACGCTCAAAAATATCCCCGGCACTCTGAGTGTCCAGAAAAAGGACGCCGAAGCCGCCGAAGCTGCCTACCAGCAACTTACCAACGCCCTCAAAACCAACAGCGATCAGCTTATAGAACTGACCTGCGACCACCAAACGGGTAAAAAAATCGCCGTCCTCGGTAGCTCCCTCATCTCCGTCCAGATGTATGAAAAAACAGGTGGCGGCGCAGGTGGACGTGCGCCCGGTTTCTTCGCAGCTTAAGGGAAAGCGCATCAGGACTTAAGTTTATGGCTTCTGCGATCGCAATTGACGACCTCCGGTTTCAGTGGGGTAACGGACAGACGGTGTTGAACGGGTGCTCCTTGGACATTCCCCAGGGAGAGTTTTGGATGCTTTTGGGCACGAATGGCTGCGGCAAATCGACATTGCTTCGTTTAATTGCCGGACTTCTACCCCAGCAGTCCGGCACCATTCACGTCTCCCCAAAACTCGGCTTCGTCTTCCAAAACCCCGATCACCAACTTGTCATGCCCACGGTCGGCGCGGATGTGGCCTTTGGACTCGTGAAAGAACACCTCACCCCGACCCAAGTGCAAGCCCGCGTCGCAGAAGCCCTTTCCGCCGTCAACCTACTTGAATTTCGTCGTCGCCCCATCTACGCCCTCAGCGGCGGCCAAAAACAGCGCGTTGCCATAGCCGGGGCAATAGCGACCCACTGCGAAGTCTTACTCCTCGACGAACCCACCGCCCTGCTCGATCCCGACAGCCAGCTCGAACTCGTCGTCGAAGTCCAGCGCCTCGTCAAATCACGCGGCATCACCGCACTCTGGGTCACACACCGCCTCAACGAACTCAATTATTGCGACCAAGCCATCCTCATGAGCCAAGGCAGCATCATCGACCAAGGCGATCCCCACCGCCTCCGCGATCGCCTTATCGCAATGGAAAATTAGCCCAGAATTAACCTAGAAATGTCACGTTATGTCACGCCATTTCAACATTGCAGGACCCTGTAACCCAGACATTCACTATATGCTTTCACCCTTGGCCCGAATCCCTAAGGTGATGGCGCTGATTGAGCAGCAAGCCTATTTTGTCATCCATGCTCCCCGCCAAATCGGCAAAACCACTGTTATGATGGCCCTCGCCCAGGAGTTGACGAGTAGTGGTCGATACGTTGGCGTATTGGTGTCTGTTGAGGAAGCTGATGCATTTCCCAATGATATTGGTGCTGCCGAAGCCACCATTCTGCGATCGTGGTACGAAAATGCGACCGATCGTCTACCGTCCGATTTGGCTCCCACGCTGGCCGATCGAGTTGAACCGGGTCAAGGGATCCGATCGGCTCTCCGCAGTTGGGCCAAAACCGCATCTCGCCCGTTGGTTATTTTCATTGACGAAATCGATACCCTGCAAGACCAAGTGCTTATCAGTGTTTTGCGCCAAATTCGATCGGGCTATGCCAATCGCCCCAAGGCTTTTCCCCATTCGCTCGCTTTGATCGGACTGCGCGATGTTCGGGACTATAAAGTAGCTTCAGGCGGTACGGACAGGCTCACGACAGCAAGTCCTTTCAATATCAAAGCGCAATCCCTATCTCTTGGCGATTTCACACTGGAAGATGTGACAAACCTTTACGCTCAACACACTGAAGACACTCACCAACTTTTTACGGATGCTGCAACGCAACGGGCCTTTGATCTGAGTCAAGGACAGCCTTGGCTCGTAAATTCTATTGCAAAAGTTGTTGTGGAAGAACTAGTTCCCGATCGAGCCATTGCCATTACTCCAAACGAGATCGATCGGGCCAAAGACATCCTGATCCAGCGAATGGATACCCATCTTGATAGTTTAGTTGAACGGCTAAAAGAGAATCGTGTTCGTCAAGTGATCGAACCCATCCTTTCGGGTGGATCCTTTGATGATATTCCGGAAGACGATCGGCGCTTTGTCCTTGATCTTGGGTTAGTCAAGCGATCGACCACAGGTGGTTTAGAAATTGCCAATCCGATTTACAAAGAGGTCTTGCCTAGGGTTCTTGCTAGTAATACTCAAGATAGTTTGCCTAGCATCCAACCCACTTGGTTGACTGCCGACGGAGAATTGGATATTGATGCGTTGCTAGAGGCATTCCTAGATTTTTGGAGGCAACATGGACAGCCTTTACTCAGAAGCGTTTCTTATCATGAAATTGCGCCCCATATTGTTCTGATGGCGTTCCTGCATCGGGTTGCCAATGGCGGTGGCCGATTGGAGCGAGAATATGCGATCGGGACTCGTCGGATAGATATCTGTTTACGTTATCGATCGGTGACTGTTGGCATGGAGCTTAAAGTTTGGCGTGATGGAGAGAAAGACCCGATGAACAAAGCCTTGGTGCAACTCGATCAATATTTAGCAGGATTGGGGTTAGACCGAGGCTGGCTAGTGATCTTTGATCAGCGGAGTGGATTGCCCCCGATCGAAGACCGCACCACAACGGCAATGCAGACAACAGCATCAGGTCGATCGATCACCGTGATTCGAGGATAATGATTCACACAAATCCCAACCCAAATCCCAACCCAAATCCCAACCCAAATCCAACGTAGGATGCGTTAAGCGAAGCAACGCATCATCCCTAATCCCAACAACACCCCACCATCCCCCCTCACCCCAACAGCAATTTCATCCCCGCCACCCCCAACACCCCACCCAACACCCGTTTGATCGCCAAATCCGACGATCGCCAAGCCCCCCAATAGGACCCGATCGCCCCTCCCATCATCGCCGCCAAAAACAATCCCCCCGTCATCCCCGGCAACACCCCACCCGATCGCCAGCTTCCCATCAACCCCGCGATCGAATTTAGCAAAATAAATCCCGCCGACACCGCCGACACCGTTTTCGTCTTGGCCCAATTCAGCTCCAGCATCAACGGCGTCAAAAAAATCCCGCCCCCCGTCCCCGTCAACCCCGCCACTCCTCCGATCGCCCCACCAACCAGCACCGCGATCGGCAACGACGGCGATCGTAGTTCCCCCTCCTCCCGAGGTCTGACCCAAAACCGCACCGCCGACAAACACAACACCAACCCTAGCAACACCTTCAGGATAGGGATTGGCAACCTCACATAACCCCCCAAAAACGCCATCGGCACCGCCAACACCGACACCCACCCGAGCAACCGCCAAGACATCACCCCCGATCGCCAAAATTGCCAAGCCCCCAGCCCCGCCACCCCAATATTCAACACCAACGCGATCGGCTTAATGTCAGTCGGCGCAATGCCATAGAGGGTCATCACCGCAATATAACCCGACGCCCCACCGTGCCCCACAGCCCCATACAACACCGCGATCGCAAATACCCCCAGCCCCAGAAAAATATCCTCCATTCTTAACCCCTGAAATAATTTGTGGCAACATACATACCACAGTGTCATCATAAGGACGGTTGCTCATAATCCCGCCCAATGCCATGACCTTCAGCCTGCCCTGCAAACCATGAAACCTGCCACCGCTCCCGAAGCCATATTCTTCATCGACGGCTACAACATTGTCGGAGCTTGGCACGATCTCAAAAAAATACGCGATCGGACTGGACTCGAAGAAGCAAGGCGCGCCCTCGTCCACCATCTCACCGGATTTGCGGCCTATAACGCCTACAATACCCAACTTGTCTTCGACGCCCAATACCGCGATACCCCCGCCAACGAAGAAATTGTTACTGACTTCCTCACCATCCATTACACCAGCCCCAACGAAACCGCCGACACCTTCATCGAAAAAGCCTGCGCCGACTTCCGTCAAGACCTGCGGAAATTTCATCAGCGTCTCATTGTCGCTACCAGCGATCGCGCCCAACAGCTTACCGTCATCGGCTACGGAGCCGAATGGATGTCCGCAGAACAGCTTTGGCACGAAGTAGACTTTACCAACACCCGAGTCCGTAGCAAACAAAAAAATAAGACTAAATCGTCTGGCCGTTTTCTGATGAACTCCCTCGATCCCGAAGCCCAAGCCAAACTCGATCGTCTCCGATTTGGTAAATAACTGACTTCAATCCCTATCCCAAGCCCGTCAAGACACTTCGGTGTAAACAATATTTTTCAAACAATCGATCGGTATTGAACGGACTGCTCACCTGTTGATAGCCATGATGATTAAGAATGGGCAGCAGCTTCTCCCAGACCCACTCATCCGTCTCAATGGTTATCGCTCGAAAGACATATTCCTCAAAGGGAAAATTCTTGAGCACCTTATATTCACTGCCCTCAATGTCGATCGCCAAATAATCAATCACCTGCGGCGCAGCATGGTTACGGAGAACCTCAACTAACGGCATTGCCTGCTTCTGCACCACCCGACCCATCTGCAAAATCTCATCGCTTCCCCACTTCTGGGTCAGGTTTTGCTGCACTCCACTGCAATAGGCCAGCCCTTCCACGCCCTCCGCCATCACAAAATCCACCGTCTCAGCGCGATCGCTCAAGCACACCGAAACACAAACGCTATGGGGCCGATTCCGCACCAGTTCCCCATAAAAATCGTCATGGGGTTCAATACAAATTCCCGTCCAGTCCAGCGCCGTCTCCAACACATAACAACTACTCGCCGCCTTTCCATTGGCCGCCCCAATCTCCACAAAGTAGCCCTTTCGCAGTCCCGGAAACACCTGCTCCACAATCCAGCGATCGTTTAAGGTCTCATTGTGATACTCATAGGCTGGACCATTTGCTGGACCATTTGCTGGACCATTTGTTGGGCCATTAAGTGGACGATTAGCTGGATGCGGTGGCAACGTAGACATAAGCAGTAAAACCCACATAGAACAATGCGTCGTCCGCTATTCTAGCCTGAAGAGATTAGTGGACGATGTTCGATCGGTCATTGCTGCGCCACTGACCCAACGCAGACATTCAATAAAGATTGAAAAAGGGGTTGCAAATCTGATGAAGGCTTGCTATCTTAAACGAGGTGAAGAGCGTTCCTCAGTAGCTCAGTGGTAGAGCGGTCGACTGTTAATCGACTGGTCGCAAGTTCGAATCTTGCCTGGGGAGTTAATAAAAGGTGTTAAGGCGGTTGCAGACTTATGTTTGTAACCGCCTTTATTTTTGCCTCTCGTGATATATACAGATCGGACGATCGATCGCATCTCGAAAAACTTCCGCGATCCTTACTAGAATACTCGGCAGAGGAAAGGGCATCTTGGAGAGAACAGACCCAAACCTTATTACTCTCCCCTGTAAATAGTTGCCATGATGACAACCCTCGTAAACTTTCCGCTCTGGCGTTACCTCAATCAGCCTCTCTTTGAGGCGTCGAACCCTGTGATAAATCCAAAGCGATTTTGGTACGTGTATCGTGTCGAATTTCTAGAACGTTGCCTAGAGCGCGAGTGCCGCACCACGGGTAAATCCCAAGACTAGCGTTTTAATCTCAAAGTATGAACCTTAGGGCTGAACCCCAGCCTAAAGCACACGCTTGCGTCCGTCATCCCCTACAATGGAAAGCTATTACAGTTCTTCAGTTTTTTAACGGATTGCTCCAAGCGGTATGACGAAGCAGCGTGTTCTTTCTGGAATCCAACCCACGGGCGATATGCACCTGGGCAACTACTTTGGAGCCATTCGTAATTGGGTCGAAATTCAGGAACAGTACGAAAACTTTCTATTTCTTGCCGATCTTCACGCCATTACCGTTCCCCATGATCCCAAGGTTCTCGCGGGCAACACCTACAATGCCGCCGCTACCTATCTCGCCTGTGGTATCAGCCTTGAGCACGCCACCATCTTTGTCCAGTCTCACATTCCTGCCCATGCCGAACTCGCATGGCTTTTTAATTGCATTACACCGCTGAACTGGCTGGAGCGCATGATTCAGTTCAAAGAAAAAGCCCTTAAGCAAGGTGAAGACGTAAGCGTTGGTCTCTTAGACTACCCAGTGCTCCAAGCCGCCGATATTCTCCTCTACGAACCCGATCAAGTCCCCGTCGGCGAGGACCAAAAGCAACACCTCGAACTCACTCGCGATATCGCCACTCGGTTCAACTACAAATTTGGCACTGAACAGCGGCCCGTGCTCAAAGTGCCGACCCCGCTGATTCGCAAAGCTGGCGCACGCGTCATGAGTCTCACGGATGGCACGAAAAAAATGTCCAAGTCAGACCCGTCAGATTTCAGTCGGATCAGCGTGCTCGATTCAAAAGAGACGATCGCCACCAAAATCAAAAAATGCAAAACCGATCCAACGCGCGGTCTAGAGTTTGGCAATGCCGATCGACCAGAGTGTAACAATCTTCTAACCCTCTATATGCTTCTTTCCGGCCAGACTCAGGATGCTGTTGCTTTGGAGTGCGCAGACATGGGGTGGGGACAATTCAAACCGTTATTGACCGAAGCTGCAATAGCTCACCTGACCCCGATCGGCGATCGATATCAGGCTCTGATGGACGACAAGACGTATCTAGACTCCATCCTAAAAGACGGTCGCGAAAAAGCCGGGGCGGTCGCGAATGCAACTTTACATAAGGTCAAAACCTCCATGGGATTCTCTATCCCGCGATAGAGAAATTATAAGGATTTGGATGAACTTCTGATGAAATCGTCCTGACAGAAGGGAATTCGGTCTAGGCTAGTCCGTAGATTCACCCACCCGATTCGAGACCCATGCAACGATCGCCTCTCACCCGCTTCCGTCAAGCCTTAGATGCCGGAGACTTCCTTGTCACTGCTGAAGTTGCGCCTCCCAAGGGTACGAATCCCGCGCACATGCTTCAGATGGCCCGCTTGCTGAAGCCTCATGTGCATTCGGTTAATATTACGGACGGGAGCCGAGCGGTGATGCGGATGTCGTCGTTGGTCTCTGCTCTGATTCTGTTAGAAAATGGCATCGAACCTATTTACCAAGTAGCGTGCCGCGATCGAAATGCGATCGCTCTTCAGGCGGATTTGCTCGGTGCCCATGCCTTAGGCGTTCGCAATGTCTTGGCGCTCACGGGCGATCCAGTCAAAGCTGGAGATCATCCTGACGCAAAAGCTGTCTTTGAGCTTGAATCTGTGCGGCTGCTGCAACTGATCACCAAGCTCAACGCCGGATTTGACTGGACTGACCACGCGCTGATCGATGGCGAAACTGATTTGTGTGTGGGCGCAGCGGTGGATCCTCAGTGTGGCAGTTGGTCGGGGCTGACCAGGCGGTTTGAGCGCAAAATTGAGGCCGGGGCGCAGTTTTTTCAGAGCCAACTCATCACAGATTTCGATCGCCTCGAAAAATTCATGACCGAAATTGCCCGTCCTGCTGGCAAGCCCATTCTGGCTGGAATATTTTTACTCAAATCTGCAAAAAATGCCCGGTTTATCAATCGCGTTGTCCCTGGCGTCAATATCCCCGAACACCTGATCGATCGCCTCGAAAAATCATCTGATCCGCTCCAAGAAGGCATTACGATCGCCGCTGAACAAGTCAAACTTGCCCAAGACCTTTGCCAGGGCGTCCACCTGATGGCCGTCAAACGCGAAGACTTGATTCCACAGATTTTGGAGCAAGCTGGGGTCAAAGCCGTACAAGCCGTGGCGAGAGAAGTGGCGATCGTGTGAAGTTACAGCGAACTCTCCGGAGCTAGGCTAAAGTGAAATGAATGGAGAATGTGTAGACATCGATCGTCAAAGACCATTAAAACGATCGCACATAATCCTTTCCAACCCTTTCCGACTCACCTACCAAAACGCTTCTCAGTCATGGTGCCAAATCCGTTCACTGTCGGACAATCTGTAAAAAGCGATCGTTTCATTGGTCGTACGACTGAACTTGCCTCCGCCTTTGATCAAATTAGTGCTCAAGGCAACTTGGCACTGTGGGGAAGTCCGGGCATTGGAAAATCCTCCTTTCTCAACGTCCTTGCGGATCCTCAAGCATGGCAAGTGCGCGGTTACGATCCCACTGGCGCGGTGATTATCCGTCTGAGCTGTTTGGATATCGTTCCGTTTAGCTCCACGGCATTCTGGACTGAGGTGATTACTCAGATTAAAGATTACGCCGACGATCGTGAGGTGCAGCAAGAAGCCCAAATGGCGCTCACCCAAGGCAACACGAATAAAGATGGATTGCGTCAAGTCTTACGCGCACTCGGCAAACGAAATCGCTACCTTGTGCTGCTCCTTGATGATTACGACAATGCCATTCGTCCCCAACCGGGTTACGACGACAATGCGATCGCTTCGTTTGTCAGCGACTGTCGCAACCTCTGCTCTCATGCCCGCGAGAGCCAGTACCTCTCCATGGTTCTCACCACCCTGCGCCGCCTTAACGAACTGGGTCCCAAACTTCGACCCGGCAGCTCGCCTTGGTATAATCACTACCTCTTTCTCCCGATCAAAACTTTTAACGATAATGAAGTCTCGGCGCTTCTGGGCGATATCAACTTTCTCATGACCCCTGACTTGCGAGATGGCATCCGGGAGATGACCAACGGCCATCCGGCGCTCATTCAAAGTGCTGGAAACCTCCTTCACCGAGAACTTCGCCAGCATCTCCCTGCTGGAAAACCGCCTAACCCCCATGCCTTTGCAGAAGATTTTCGCAGCATGACGCTCCATCTCTACGACTCTGCTTGGAATCTGTCCACGGACGTTGAGCAAAGTTTGATGATGCTCGTGGCGTTAGTCAATCTTAAAGGCAAGCTTCAAGGGAAGCGCTATGACCTCGGTGATCTCGATGTCATCTTTAGTCAGAAAGAACGGGAACTCTCAAATCTAGTGGACCAAGGAATTCTTAGCCTAAAATCACGATCGGGGGAGTTTAAATATGCCTTTGCCTCGTCCATGATGGAATGGTGGGTCGTAGAGGAGATGGAAAACAGTACGGAAGAAAGCCTCCGCGATCGCCAAAAAATCTTCCTGAACCTCATGAGCCACCGCCAAGCCGAAAGTGTCACCAACGCGATTCGTTGGCTATGGAAAAACAAAGATGAGCTGCCGACTATCCTTGAATGGCTTACGAAAGTCGTCACGGCCTTCCCAAAAGGGATCCTGTAAGGTTTGGTTAGGGCACTCTAACCTAATACTCAATTCGGAAACGACCCTAGCCTTCTGCTGGCATCGGTGCATACAATCGAGATATCTCGCTAGACTTCGTTATAGATTTCGGACTTATCTTTCATTTAGAAACGCCGATCGGCGAGTAAGCCTTAACCATGATCATGATGGCGATTCGTAAAAATCCTTACATCATCGGGCGTCCTGTCAACGAACCCGATCGCTTCTTCAACCGTGAAGATTTGCTGGAGTTTATTGCCGTAAATCTGAATCAGGGAGCCAGGGCCATTATTCTCCATGGACAGCGCCGCATTGGCAAATCATCGGTGTTGGCCCAAATTCCATTTGCCCTCGCCGCAGAAGCCTACACGTTCATCCCGCTTTCACTTGAAGGAAAAAGCCAAAAATCGCTTGCCGTTGTCCTCCACGAACTTGCGAAAGAGACCCTTTATACCTTTGACGAACTCAACCAAGTCCCGCTAGTGCCGACGATCGCTGAACTTGAAGCGGATCCTGATATATTTGTCTCTCGCTTCTTAAAGCGAATCCACCAACTCTGCCATGGAAGAGACTTGGTTCTCCTCCTTGATGAATTCGATACGCTGGGAGACTATCACCCCGGAAGCGCCATTGCTCACCTTTTTCCCTACATTCAGAGTTTTCTAAATGCCCCTGGGGCAAAGTTTTCCTTTTTAAGAATTGTGCCCGTCGTGGGTCGGCGGCTGGATGACTTGCCTACGCTCCGCCGTGTTTTTCACAATGCACCCACCTGGGAAATTCGGCTGCTCGACCGCACTAGCGCCATCGCCCTGATCACTCAACCCGCTCAAAACGTCCTCGCCTATAGCCCAGACGCGATCGAAGCAATGCTAGGAGTCTGTGCAGGGCATCCTTACTTTACTCAGGTGATGGGATTCGCCGTTTTCAGCCATGCCCGCCAAACCGATCGTTGGACGGTGCAAGCGGAGGATGTGTATCACGTAGTGGATCGGGCGATCGAGCTAGGAAGTGGCGGACTGGCCTGGTTTTGGGATGGGTTGCCCATTGCTGAACGGGTGATTTACTCCGCTGCATCTGAAATTGCCGATCGAAGCGTAACGGGGCTGGATGTAAAAGACGGAGAACCGCTTGAATTTCTAGAAGAGCATGGCATTGTGTTGACGGAATGTCTTCACAATGCCCAGGTTAATCTGATTAATTGGAAATTTCTACAGCGCACCACGCAGAGCGAACCCGATGGCGTCCAGCGCGGCAGCTATCGCATCACCATTAAGCTCGTTCAGCGCTGGCTGATTCTTCAGCACTCGATCAAGGATGAAATCTGGGAACTCCAAGACTTGGAACCGAACCTCAAACCGCTCTATGAAGAGGCTCGTCAGTCCCGTAACCAGGGCGATTTACTCGAAGCGATACGCCGCTACGATCGCATCTACGCCGAAAATCCTAATCATTTGGGCACGTTGTTTGATCTGGCTGAATGCTGTCTTCAAACCCATGCCTATGCACGCGGGCTAGAGTTATTCGATCGGGCCTACTACGTGGATCCAGGCAGAGCGTGGGATGGATTGTTGCGATCGGGGATAGGCCATGCCATTACCTTGCGCGATCGAGGTCAAATTGAAGATGCGCAGAATGTTTTAGAGCATCTTCGGGACATTGATCCCCAAAATAGTGGAGTCAACACCATGCTCGCGGACGTCGAAAGTCAAAAAATCCAACCCCAAAAACTTACGCCATCCTGGGGAAAGTTTATGCCTGAATGGAAGTGGAATTTATCGAAAAGGAACCCAATTTCGGATTAATCGAGCAAATCGATCGGGGCTAATCTTGCAGGACTTGAAAAAACTTTGACAAAAAAGATGATTATGGTTGAACGAATTGGACAAATGCCCTTATACTGTTTTCTTGCAGAGTAACTAGTATTTCGATCATTGAGCGTATCCTTGTTGTATTTTCTATATCCAGCATAGACGCTCCGAAACCTTGCCTCTCTATTATTTCAATTTTCCTTTGGAGCGTCCTATGTCGATTTATGTGGGCAACCTGTCCTACAGTGTGACCCAAGAAGACTTAAGCGAAGTCTTTGCTGAATACGGTAAAGTCAAGCGCGTACAAGTCCCCACGGACCGCGAAACTGGCAAGCCTCGCGGATTCGCTTTCGTTGAAATGGAAACTGACGAAGAAGAAGAAGCGTCCATCGCAGCACTTGACGGTGCTGAGTGGATGGGTCGTGACCTTCGCGTCAACAAAGCTAAACCCCGCGAGGAACGTCCCGCTGGTGGCGGTGGCGGCGGTGGTGGTTATCGTGGCGGTGGCGGCGGTGGCGGCGGTGGAGACCGTGGCGGTCGTGGCGGCGGTGGCGGTGGCGGCGGCGGATGGGGTGGTGGCGGCGGTGGCCGTCGCGACGCTTACTAGTTTTACCCGAAAGGTTGTAAACTTGCCCTTCTGTCCATTCATCCAAGGAGCATAATTCATGGCTCAGGTCGTTGTGGGAGAAAACGAAGGTATCGAATCAGCACTGCGACGTTTTAAGCGTCAGGTGTCTCGTGCCGGGATTCTCCAAGATGTTCGTAAGAATCAACACTTTGAAACCCCTCAAGAAAAAGCAAAGCGTAAAGCGAGTGCTCGTCGCCGTCGTGGTGGCCGTCGTTAAATCGACATTGGTTTCAACTTTAGGTTTAAGGCTCTGGTTTTAGATCTAAGACCTAAGCTTTAAATTATAGGGAAACTGAAATTTAGGTTTCCGTTCTGAATAGCCTGCGTTGGGTCATCCAATGCGGGTTTTGTTTTGGAAAGCCGATATAATCTAAATTCACATTTTTTTAACGTAAAACCCCATGGCTTCCGAAGACCTGCGCGCCACTCGCATCGAAAAATTGGATCAACTTCGTGCGGTTGGGATGAATCCCTTCGCCTATAGCTGGACGTCGAGCCACACGATGGCCGATCTCCAATCGAAATATGCTGACTTGCCGAATGGTGAAGAGATAGACGACGATGTTTCGATCGCAGGGCGCATTATGGCGCGGCGTGTGTTTGGGAAACTTGCATTTTTTACGCTGCAAGATGAAACGGGCGATATCCAACTTTTCCTTGACAAAAATCGAATTCAAGCGTGCATGGGCGATCGCTTTCCCGATGCCTTTGCAAATCTGAAGCAGCTTACAGATATGGGCGATATCATTGGCGCACGCGGCACGATTAAACGCACCGATAAGGGCGAGCTGTCGGTGTACGTAAAAGAATTTGAGATGTTGACGAAATCGTTGCTGCCCTTGCCCGACAAGTTCCATGGTCTGACGGACATTACGACCCGGTACCGTCAGCGCTACATTGATTTAATTGTGAACCCTGATGTGCGCGAAACCTTCCGGCGGCGGGCGTTGATTACGGCTTCAATTCGTCGGTACCTGGACCGGGACGGCTTTATCGAAATCGAAACGCCGACGCTGACCTCAGAAGCAGGCGGCGCAGATGCTCGGCCCTTCGTGACTTATCACAACACGATGGACATGGAGTTGTATTTAAGAATCGCGACGGAACTGCATTTAAAGCGGCTGGTGGTGGGCGGGTTTGAGAAGGTGTTTGAGTTGGGGCGAATTTTCCGAAATGAGGGAATTTCCACGCGGCACAACCCTGAATTTACGTCGATCGAAGTTTATCAAGCGTACGCTGATTACAATGACATGATGGTCCTTACGGAAGCGTTGATTACGACGGCGGCGACTGAAGTTTTGGGGACAACAGAGATTGAATACCAAGGCACGCCCATCAGCCTGACGTCGCCCTGGAAGCGGATTACGATGCACGAAGCGATCGAAGCGGCAACCGGGATTGACTTTACAACGTTTACTGATTTGGGATGTGCGAAAGCGGCGGCAAAAGCGGCAGGAATTCATAATATTGACGATTGCCCGTCTATAGGCAACTTGCTGAACGAAGCCTTCGAGCAAAAAGTTGAAACGACGTTGATTCAGCCGACCTTTGTGACGGATTATCCGATCGAGATTTCGCCTCTCGCCAAACCCCATCGATCGAAGCCTGGATTGACGGAGCGATTTGAGTTATTTATTGTCGGTCGTGAAACTGCAAATAGCTTTTCCGAGTTAACCGATCCACTCGATCAACGCGATCGGCTCGAAGCCCAAGCGGCCCGGAGAGCGGCGGGTGATCTCGAAGCTCAAGGCGTTGACGAAGATTTCATTACAGCATTGGAATATGGGATGCCGCCAACGGGTGGATTGGGTATCGGAATCGATCGATTAGTCATGGTCTTAACCGATTCCCCCAGCATTCGAGATGTGATCGCGTTCCCATTATTAAAATCCGAAAAAGCCGAAGATCCCACATAATCCAAACCCATCCAACAAATCCAACAAATCCAACGTAGGATGCGTTAAGCGAAGCAACGTATCACTCCGGGATCATTCCGGGATCATTCCGGCGATCAACCCAGCATCTCCGAAAAATGCGATCGGACCCCAAAAAAACCGATCGCCCCACCCCAAAAATCATGTCCAACATCTCCGTCAAAAATCTCACCAAAACCTACACAGTCGCCCTCAAAGATCCGGGATTCAAAGGCACCCTTTCCCACTTCTTTAAACGCACCCAAAAAGCAATCAACGCGGTCCAAGACGTCAGCTTTGAAATTGCTGCGGGCGAAATTGTTGGGTTTCTCGGCGCAAACGGAGCCGGAAAAACGACCACGCTCAAAATGCTGACCGGACTCATCTATCCAACCTCCGGCAGCGTCACTGTCGGCGGACAGATTCCCTATAAACGCAACACCAACTTTCTCAAAGATATCACCCTCGTAATGGGACAAAAACAGCAACTGATTTGGGATCTCCCTGCATTAGATTCACTCAAAATCAACGCTGCTGTCTATGGCATCCCCGATCGCGTTGCTAATACCCGTATCGGCGAACTCACTGAAATGCTTTCTCTACAAGGCAAACTCAATCAGCCCGTCCGCAAGCTTTCCCTGGGAGAGCGAATGAAGGCTGAACTGCTGGCCTCACTCCTGCACGAACCCAAAGTTTTATTTTTAGATGAGCCGACGCTGGGACTTGATGTCAATGCTCAAGTCGCTGTGCGAAACTTTTTGAGAGACTATAACCAACGCTACAATGCAACAATTTTGCTCACGAGTCACTACATGAATGACATCACAGCACTGTGCGATCGAGTGCTCACGATTCACAAAGGCGCATTGATTTATGATGGCAGCTTGAGTGGTTTGATCGATCGCTTTTCCCCTCGCCGTGAGATCAACGTAGAATTCGCGGTGGCCTATTCCAAAGATAAACTTCAACATTATGCTGAGGTTCATAAAATGGATGGCTCCAGCGTTAAGTTTTTAGTTATGCAAGATGCCTTGACGACTACGGTTTCTAAATTGCTCGCAGACTTAGACGTGATTGATTTATCGATTGGCGATCCTCCCATTGATGAAATTATTGGACAGGTATTTCAAGCTGGGCAGGTGTGAGATACGGATACTTTTGCAGAACTCATTCGGGTAGGGAGGCGATCGAGAAGGACTTAAGCATCGGTGGCAGATCGTTTTTCGAGAGTGGTGACTGACATAGTTTTAGATCTCTGGCAGCATGAGAACGTTTTAGGGCGGTCTGGTGGCTCTAAAGTTTGCGTCAGCGGCGGAATGTTAAAGTCATTGTAAAGCAGTGCCTCATTCTGATGCGCCAGAGTTTGCAGTTTAAGAGTAGCTATTGCATCTTCAGACGAAGCGGGTGTGATGTTTTTCATCATCCGAAACTATCACTTTTCAAGACACCACGCTCCAGCGCACAATGTTCCTAAGTCACCCGCCGCCGATAACCTGTGCAGCTTAGCCTGACTTAAGCAAAATGAAATGACAAATTCAGAGGCTAACGGACAAACTCACCCGCCGCCACTAAATTTTGACGATCAAAAAATTCTAACATTTGGTCGGGTGCAGTAAAGTGTTAGGATTCCCTTACTTCTTGTCGAGAATCTTGTCATACTCGGCGTGCGATCCCATCCAAAACCAGACTATTTTTTCTTCTTCCGATTTCATTACCCCTAAAGCCCTCCATCCAATTCCGACTCTGACTGACCAAATTTTTTCCTTCGGCTTGACTTCCTTAAACTCTAGACTCGGATGAAATGGGTTTTCTTTCCAAAGTTCATAGTTTTTCTTAGCGGTTTCTTTTACTTGTTGAGGCAAATTCTCAAATAATTTCCGAAAGCTTCCGGTTCTAGATGAACGCATTAATCTTCCCCAAAACCTTTATGCTCAGTTCTACCTTCCTGCTCTTCAATCAGTGCTCCTTGAGCCATTCTTCCAAGGACTCCTAGATCAATATCTGGATTCGACAAGGTTTCTTGCCACTGGAGTTCATTATGAACATCTTCTAACAGTTGCTGTGCAAGCTCATCTTGAAGATAAGTTGGTAGTTTTTGAACTTCTCCGAATGCTTTCTCCATCAAGCTAGTCATAGATTATTTCCTTCATTGGTTTCACAATCTATCATACTGCCTTTGCAATCTAACGTTCGCAATCACCGGACACTCACAATTCTTGTATCTAACCGACAACATTAAATCGTTCCGGTGCATTGCGGTTGTTCTACGTCGTGTTTACTCAACCAAACTTGACAATTTTCAATCACTTCCTTATCCAAGTCTCTCATTTTTCCATGTTCCTCCTGAGACTTATCCCCAACATATTTTTCCCAGATCTCATCGTATTCCCAGTAAGCCCCAACCAAATTCTGTAGATCATGCGAATCATCTACAAAATTCTGGCTGCGCTCATAGAGGTTACAAACTCTACAAACTTCCATGATTCTAGCCAAACCAACTTCCGGCTTAATCGCTAATGTTGCAATTTGCTGAATGGAATATTGTAGAACAGCCCACATACACTCTTCAATGGAGTCCGGCACAACAACATCCAACGCAGCTAGCGCGTCCATAAAAGCAGGACCGATTTCCAACAAGTTATCCTTCGCATCAAGTGCAGCATCGACTAAAGCAGGTGAATAGAATCCTGCATTTAAGGCTTCATCAGCTACTTCCCGAAGTTCAGTGCAAGTTGCCAAATTGAGGCGATAACGAGATCCATGAAACTTTAGCTTGTCAAACATTGATGAGAACAGATAAGTACTCCGAATGCCCACACCGAAAATCTAAGACATAGAACAATTATTAGACAGAAATTTTCCGTATAAACACCCCAGAGGAGCAATATCTAGAAATTTTCCGTATATTCCCTGGATAATAGCAAGAAACTTTCTGAGTATCATCCATATAGGGAGGATAGCAAGAAAACTTCTTAATATCCTCCCTGTAAGCAAGATAGCAAGAAAAATTCTGGATAACATGACCATGGAAAACCGTCCTAAAAAGCTATTAGAGCAAGTTAGCGACCAAATTCGCTTGAAACATTACTCTTATCGTACAGAAGAAACCTACATCCAGTGGATCCGACGTTACATCTTGTTTCACAATAAACGCCACCCAAAAGATATGGGCGTTCCAGAAATTGAAGCGTTCCTGAGTCATCTTGCCGTTGAAGGCAATGTCTCCGCCTCCACCCAAAATCAAGCCTTGAGTGCCTTACTTTTCTCTATAAGCACGTCTTAAAGCAAGAATTAGATTCTCGGATCGATGCAATCCGCGCAAAACGCCCCACCTATCTCCCCACCGTCCTCACCCCTCAAGAAGTCCGATCGATCCTCACCCACCTGTCCGGCACTCACCGACTCCTCATCCAAATCCTCTACGGCAGCGGTCTCAGACAGACAGAATGCCTACAACTCCGGGTCAAAGACCTAGATTTCCAACAATCACAAATTATGGTCCGATCGGGCAAAGGCGGCAAAGATCGCATCACACCCATGCCAAATAAAGTCATCGAACCTTTACAAGAACATCTTCAAACCGTCCAACGAATTCATCAGCAAGACCTAGAGCGAGACGCAGGAAAAGTCCCGCTTCCCTACGCCTTAGCCAAAAAATACCCCAACGCAAACCGTGAATGGGGTTGGCAATTCGCATTCCCCGCTAGCAATCTCAAAAAAGACCCAAGTGCCCCCTTCGCCTATCGTCACTCACTCTACGAAAGCGGCCTACAAAAATCCCTGAAACAAGCCGTTCGCACCGCAAAAATAACAGAAAATGTCAGTTGCCACACCTTCCGCCACTCCTTCGCAACCCATCTCCTACAAAACGGCTACGACATCCGCACCATCCAAGAACTCCTCGGTCACAGCGATGTCAAAACTACCATGATCTACACCCACGTTCTCAACCGTGGAGGTCGCGGTGTCGTCAGTCCCCTCGACTCTTAAATAAAAACAACGTTCACTCCAGTTTTAAAACCGATCGAGACTACATCGTCCGAACCCGATGACCAATATCGCGGCGATAATAAATGCCGTCAAATTCGATTTTTTCAATAGCTTGGTAGGCTTTTGAAAAAGCTTCGTCAAACGTGGGAGCGATCGCCGTAACGCCTAAGACTCGACCCCCATCAGTAACCAAACCCGTCTTTTTCAGGTAGGTTCCAGCGTGAAACACGATCGCATCTTCAGCTTCGGCAGCGGCAACTCCAGCGATCGGTAAACCGCGTTTGTAACTCCCAGGGTAGCCTCCAGATGCAGCGACAACGCAAGCGGAAACGGCATCTTTCCAGACCAACGGTCCAAATTCAGTCAAACGTCCTTCGGCGCAGGCCAGCATCAGTTTGTGCAGCGGGGTTTCGAGAAGCGGCAAAATAGCTTGGGTTTCGGGATCGCCAAACCGACAGTTGAACTCAATCACATTCACGTCGCCGCCAGGAGAAATCATCAGTCCAGCGTAGAGAATGCCGCAATAGTGAATGCCTCGATTTTGTAACTCCGCCAGGGCGGGTTCTAGAACTTGGGTTTGGACCCGCGCCATAATCTCAGGCGTGGCCACAGGAGCCGGAGCATAAACGCCCATACCGCCCGTGTTTTCTCCCATGTCGCCTTCGCCAATGCGCTTATGATCTTGGGCCGGAAGGAGGGCAATGATGGTTTTTCCATCGGTGACGGCTAGGACAGACGCTTCCTCGCCGAAGAGGCATTCTTCAATGACCACCTGCGATCCGGCAGCACCAAACTGTCCATCGAAGCAGCTTTCAAGCGCAACGATCGCCTGTTCGACCGTCTCCGCCACCGTCACGCCTTTCCCTGCGGCGAGTCCATCGGCCTTGATCACAATAGGCGCACCTTGGGCTTGGACATAGGCGATCGCAGGGGCAAGCGTCGTAAACATTTCGGCTTTTGCAGTGGGAATCTTTGCAGCAGCCATGAGCGCCTTGGCCCAGGTTTTGCTAGCTTCGATTTGTGCGCCTTCTTTGCTCGGTCCAAAGACTTTGATATTTTTGGCGCGGAGATAATCACTAATGCCCTCAGCAAGGGGCACTTCAGGACCAATGACCACAAGACCCATATTATTGACCGTACAAAACCGGGCAATGCCTTCAAAATCGTCTTGAGTCAGTTCGAGATTGCGGCACCGAGGGAGCGCTGCTGTTCCGCCGTTGCCGGGAACGCACGTCACCTGGACCCGCTCATCCTGAAGCAAGCTCCACACGATCGCATGTTCTCGCCCACCGTTACCCACGACCAAAACTTTCACAGCGTCTGCTCCAACGTCTTAAAACTTACTTGACCTGCTTTAGGATTATAAATCTAGCGTCAGGCTCAAAGCTGCATAATAGTATCATCGGGGTTAGCGTCCAGTTCGTCTGGGTAAGTGCGATTTTTAAAGTGGCTACTTTAAAATGGCTACTATCAATGTTGGGTGGAAGAGCAGGTGAGATTTTGAAGGGTAAAGTTTTGATCAGATTAAAGCTGCTGGGGATTTCAGGATTTTTAGGAACCTGGGTGGGGATGAGTGCCCTCAACCAAACCGCCGCCGCCCAAACCACCGAACCCGTCGTTGTTCAGCGAACCCGCGAACCCGAATACCCAAAAGTCATGCCGCCCGATCCAAAACGGGTTCCACCCAATCCGTTAGACGACGAGACTCCGGATCCACTCTTCCCCGATCGCACCCGTCTCCTAGGCGAACTGGGCCGCGAAGAACTGCGATCGACTTTAGACGGTCTAAGTACAGAAGCCAATCAGCTTTGGGTTCAAAAAAAGCCCGATGATGCCTTCAAGCTTTGGTTTCGAGAGCTGCGGCTGCGGCGGATTTTGGGCGATCGCGACGAAATCTTTGCCATAGCCCGAATCGGTGAAATCGCTTGGCAAAATAATCGTACCCGTGATTTACGAGACATCACCGAACGACTCCATAAGATTCAGCTTAAAATTGCAGCCCCCACAAATTTGGCTCCCACAAACTCAGCTACTACTTCAGACTCAATTTTGACGCCTCCTTCAGAGTCACGCGTAGAACTGAATGAATATTTGGCTTTGGCTTACCAAGTGGTGCGATCGCCGCAGCTTGCCCTGTCCATTTATGAACCGAGACTTCAGCAGTTGCGTGATGTACAAGCGAGTCTAGAGAATAATCCATTGGAAGGGTTCAAAACGCTAAATTCGATCGGACTGGTTCACCTCGATTGGTTCCGCTACGAAAAAGCCAGTCGAACCTATAGCGAACTGCTCCAACTGGCGCGCTTAACCAACGATCGCAGTTTAGAAGCCTTGTATTTAATCCAACTCACCTACATTGCCGAACAACGTCGGACTTATAAAGACGCGATCGGCTCCCTTGAAGCGTTATTAAAACTCTACGCCACTCAGCCCGAGATTCAGCCTGCGCTCCACCTGCGTCTGGCCGAAAATCAAGATGCCGATCGCGCCTTTGATCGGGCAGAAACCAATTACAAAAAAACCTTCACCCTAAGCCAAACCCTAAGCCAAAGTTCCTACGGCAGTACCGCCCTCTTCAAACTCGCGGATCTCTACCGCCGCACCGATCGCCCCGCCGATGCCGCCCAAGTGTACGACTATCTCGTAGACGCAGAACAAGCCGTCTACAACCTGCACAATGCCATGAAAGCTGCTGATTTGCTGGGACAGATGCGATCGATTCAAAAAGACCATCGAGGCGCAATCTCCTCCTATGAGCAAGCACTGGCCCTTGCACGAACCTTAGCGATCGCCCCCGAACCTATTCAAAAACGCCTAGATCTCGCTCTTGAAAGCTTTGCTGCTGGAGCCAAACGCTAGCACCAAAGCCTAAGGCCAACATCCTCCACAGCGTCTCCACTTCCGTAACTGATACTGCTAGTAGTCAGACGTGTGAATTCCCTGTAAGGTGTAAAAAAAGGTCGCTATCCTAACGTTTTGGGTAGCGACCTTTTTTTATTAATTTTTGTTGAAGTTAAATATCATGCCATTCGCAATCACCCACCGCTAACAACCATTTAAAAGTTGTCAACGACCCTTCGGCGATCGGCGTGCATTGGAATTCTTATCCGGCATTACAATTAGCTAATCCTTTACTACAGAATCTGAGCCATCCAGCAGATCAATCAATGGCTTGAGGTCAAGGTACATCGTGCGATAGGGCGTTGAAGGCGGCAAAGTCTCCTCTGCATTTACGAATCGGAACCCGAATTTTTCGTAGAATCCAGAAGCGTCGTAGGGTGGTTCCTCATCTAAGTCATAGAGCGCATCCACTGCGATGAACCGAACTCCGATCGTCGGTGCAATTTCCCCAGCAACATATTCGATCGCCCACTCAACCAACCGCCGACCTGCTCCTTTTGCACGCCTGTCGGCTGCCAGTAAACCAATCTTGATCGCTGGAAAGGTCTGGTACTGAACCCCTTCATCAATCAGGATCGGTTGATCGACTTCTAATTTATCGGCAATGAGCGTCATGTAACCCGCCAAGGCATCCCCGGAACGTACAATCCAGCACTGGCTGATACGAGCATTGATCTCCCGTTGGATCCGCCCTTGTCTCCAATAGGTGACAAACTCTCCACGCGCGCAACGAAATCCTTGTCCTAGTTCAGGCAACCTAGGCGTAACTTGTTCAACGGCAACTTCAGCGAAGTCAACCCCAGCGAATTTACTACTTAGCGGCATTCTCGGATTTCCGGCGACGACGATCGGCAATCTTCTTCATCAGAGCGAGGGCAACCTCATTAGTGAGATGCCCTCCGCTCTGGATGGCTTGAGCTAGCTTGATAGCTTCGCTACCAGAAACAGGTTTTGAGATGGTTTGGAGAGGATATTTCATAGAATTAGTAGTGAACTAACCCCAGTATAGCAAGCCTTTAGACCTTCTGAGTCCAAGCGACACCGCCCATGACAATCCCTGCGATCGCAGAAATCCCAAGAAAAGCTCTAGCAGGACTACCCTCTTCAATCGTGGGAAAGATTACGATACTGAGAACGGCAACCACGATCGCACCAATCCTCACGCCTTGCCAAAATTGACGTTTCATCGCTGGAGCATTTTCTGGATTTCCTGGGATGATCGACGCGTGAATGATGGCGACAATCCATAGCATAAACCCATAGCAAAACCAATTGAGTGGTTTTCCGCCTTTTTCACTGGCAAGCATTGCTGGAGCGAGAGCCAGAAGTGCCATAAAAATTGGCATAGCAGGTCCAAAAATCAACATCATTAAACCGATGATGACGCATCCAGTAATCAGAAGTGCAGGATTGGCAGCATCAATGTTGGTGCTGGAATTTGATTGAGAATTTCGGGTCATAATTTCAGATAAATGAACTGTTCAGGACTTGTACTGTAGCGATCAAATCTTAAGTATCCGCAAGTTTGGACTGCACATACTCTTGAAAAGCAGGAAGTCCACCCTTTGAATCCCAGGCTTCTTTGAACTGGGGCAAACCCTCTATGTGCATGGCATTACCACCCATGATAATGACTGGATAACCCAATATGGTGTCTGCTTTGGCTGATGGCGATGGATTAGGACTACCGATCGCCCAAACCACCTCAACAATTCGGTAAAGACTCCAATCACTTGGCGAGTCTTCACGTTCAGCCTGACGATTCAAGACTTTAACCAAATGTGTAATGTACCCGTGCTGTTTAAGCAGAATCAACTCATCTCTTTTAGGTTTACTAGCATTGGCTTCGTCATTCCTCCAAGTCAACTTAAACAATGCAGATTCTTTAAACTCGCAATAAGCCCATCCATCAACAGGCTTCACATTCTTGATCCACTGGAGACGTTGTAAATTCATCTATTCTTTCACCAGGTGACTTGTTACGTATAACTAAGACTTAAGCCATATTGTTTTCCAGCGTCCAACGCGCTAGCTCGGTCCGATTATGCAGTCCTGTTTTACCGAGCATATTGCTGACGTGACTCTCGATCGTTCGCTGACTAACATTGAGTTCTCCCGCGATTTCACGATTGGCCATCCCGCGTGCCACAAACTGAACCACACGAAGTTCCGTTGGAGTCAGCTCAACGTCAAACGGCACCTGCATCTTCGGCGAGCTTTCGCCACCCTTGGAATCCTTGTGCTGGATGAGGCGAGAGGCCTGCTTGAGCGATGATTCGACTTGGGCGACGAGTTCTTCTGGTTCAAAGGGCTTCACCATATAAACATCGGCCCCAATGTTGAGACCTTTGACCCGATCTTGGCTTTGTCCCTTTGCAGAGAGAAAGAGTACCGGAATCCAACTGGTTTTAGGATCCGATCGAATCGTGCTAACCAAAGAATAGCCATCCATTTCCGGCATCATCACATCACAGATGATCATGTCGGGGGTTTGCTGCTCTAGAACTTCGAGTGCTTCGCGACCGTTTTCAGCCGTCACGACTTCGTATCCCCGAAATTCCAAGTAATCTTTGACTAATAAAATAAGGTTAGGGTCATCATCAATGAGAAGTAGTTTTTTAAGCTTCCCGGCGTTGGTATCCTTCATATCGACTTGATTTACCTAGATCTGGAAAGGGTTTACGAAGCAAACAATCGAGTGGTCAGTTAGTCTGGGCCTGCCGTAGGAGAGTACGGATGCCAGGTCACAAAATAGCTGTCATATTTAGACTGATATTTAAAAGATGCCCTTCTTATCTGGAAAACTATCTCACCGAGAAGAAAATCTCCTCAGTCATTTGTTTCTCAAACAAGATTGAACAACCCCCGACGTCATTCTCATTCTGGACCAAAAATAAGGCCCGAAATCACTGAGTGCGATCGGATACAAGATGTAGAAGTACTGATATTGTATACGACGCACCTAAGAGTACGGCTTTAATTCTAGAAAAAGCTAAGAAAAAGAAGCGTCTAGCAATAGCCTGGTCAGAGAATTGGGGTCAAGGAGTGTTTTACAACAACGAACTCTTCCACCACCTGATTTCCGATGAGATGTTCTTGAATAATTCGCTCAATGACGCTGGGGTGGGTGGCCCGATACCAAACGCCTTCGGGATAAACCAGCAGGATGGGGCCTTCGGCGCAAACTCTAAGACAGTTGGCCTTGGTCCGAAAGATGCAGGTAGGCCGATCGCGTGTCGGCTGATCAAGCTTGAGTTCGACTAGACGACGCTTGAGATAGTCCCAGGCTTCGACACCCGCTTCTTGGCTACAGCAAATTGGCTTGCTGGGGTCGGCGCAGATAAAAATGTGCCGATCGATCGATCGGATGGCCAGTTTTTCAACCCGCTGTTCGAGCAACGTCGGTTCATCGGGGATTTGGGGTTGGGAGAGCATTAAATAAAGAGGTGAATTCTCTTTATTTTAAGAGCATTAAATTTTTAGCGGGCCAAATCTTAGACGATGTTTTGTCCGATGGTCGGATTGTGCGGGATCGGACCGATGCCGGACATCTGGATTTTGGCGCGCTAAAGTAGAGAAAATTTACGCAATTTCCGTAGGTTCTGATGAAGCGACTAATCGGTGGATCAGCCTTGATCGGGCTATCTTTGTTTATGCTGTTGGGCTTTACAAAGGCAAAATTGCATACGAGTCGAGTGGTGAAGCTCTTTACATTTGGCATTGCGGTGGTCTTGCCACTGGGAACGGGCGTGGGGCTGATCTACGGGCATCATGGCCCAAATAAAAGATATTTAAATTCACGTCGAAAAGAGCTGCAAGCGCAGACGATTCAGTCGGACATTTTAAAATTAGCGATCGTGCATAAGGGGAAATTAACGGCGGTAGAAGTGGTGGCGGAGTTAGGAATCGATCTCGCGTCTGCAACGCAACACTTAAAAATTCTCACGCATCAAGACCTCGCAGAGCTGCACATAACAGAGTCTGGCACCTTGGTCTATGCGTTCCACGATATTCAAGCCCTTTCTGAAAAAATGACATCCCGAAGGATTTCCGATGCATAACTCAACCGATAACCCGTTCCAAGATGATG
>JAYUJY010000090.1:0-6271 GCA_043764895.1 Synechococcales cyanobacterium
TGAATGCTTATGAGAGTCTAGACCAATTGGCGGCCTATATCGAAAAAGTGCTCAAAGGATTCGGAAAGGAGTATATAATTGATTTTGCATGACTACTTATGCCAAGCGTTTTCTGCGGCTTGGACTTTGGCGGTAGCAGTTTCGAGCGTAAACGGTGGAAGGGGTGGTTTAGTTTCCATGAGGCTCTCCTAAAATGATTGAAATGTGTGTTCTACCCCTGTCCCATTCGATCGAGATAAGGTGAAAAGATAGGTTCCGACCAACGCAAAGGCAAACTCCTCTCAACCCTACAGCCCCGATCGAGATGGAAGCGCAATAGTCGTTCCGCTCCAACGTAAGCCATGACTTCAGGCCCTTCCCAAATCACCTCGGCGCGGCCCGTGAGACAAAGCACATCACCTTGGCTAAAATTGATAAACAATAGTCCAGCAAGTGGATTCAGTGCAAGATTGCCAAAGGTATTAAAGTACAAATTGCCCGAAAAGTCTGGGAGGGTTAAGGTGCGATCGTCATCAATCCGCACAAAACCTGGTTTACCGCCACGATGGGAAACATCAATTCCCCGCGCAGATCCCGCAGATGCAGCTTGATAGGCCGTGGCAATGAAACAAGTGTCAGCCGCCGCAATCAGGGCTTGTTCAAGGGCACCGAATACGACGATCGGTTCAATGGATTTAGGTACGGGCGTAGGATCACAGAACTCAACCCTTCGCGATTGAATGTATTTTGGGCAATTACCAAAACTTTGTCGGACGGCAATTTCAAAGCGATCGAGACTCACGTCGGTGACAACGCCATTCAGACGATTGCGACGACGGGTCTGTAAATCAATGCCGAGCAAACCGATATCGATACCATTACTCAGACTATAGCCCAATGGATCACCTAGCAAAGGTTGCGCCCTGATCTGTAAGGTATAAGCATCTGGGGACGTGAGAAACCCCGCTGGTCCCACGACGATCGAGGCCCAAGGGCAACCCGCTGCATCCACGGTGCCGACGAGTAAATAAGATAGTTGGGTGAAGAATTGCCGATGCTCATCGAGCAGATAATCCCGAATGATTCGGCGACCCTGCGACTCAATTCGGTCCTGCACACCCAATTGAGATTGAATGGCTTGCTCACCTGGATGAAACGGTGAATCCATGACTAAATCCCGGCCATGGGAATGTAACCGGGCAGTTGCTTCACTCTATCAATCCACTGTAATACTTGGGGATAAGCATCAAGATTAATCTTGCCATCACGGGCCAACGCAACATAAGGGAAAATCGCTACATCGGCGATCGTGGGGTGCTCAAATTCTAACCAAATTCGTTGATTAAAATGTTGCTCAAGTTGATTCAAAATAAATTCAGCTTTTTGAGTGGCCCGATCGATGTTGATATTTGTACTGGACCCAAAGAGGTGATAGAGCCTTGCGTGTTCTGGACCTTGCCGGACTTCACCTGCTGCCGTGGATAACCACCGGATGACTTGAGCCAAGGGTAAGGGTGCGATCGGTAGCCAGGATTCACCGCCATATTGCCGTGCTAGATACACTAAAATCGCTTGAGCATCAGCTAGTTGGATTGTCCCATCGACGAGCAACGGCACTTGACCAAAGGGATTCATCGCGAGGTATTCTGGGGATTTATGTGCCCCTGTCATGAGATCGACTTTGACCCATTCAGAGTCTAGATTGAGTAATGACAGCATCAACCGGGCTTTGTAGCTATTGCCAGAGATTTCATGACCATAAAGTTTAATCACCGCATTTCTCCTAAAGATTATACCGAACGATCGGTCTATTGCAACTGTACCGATCGTTCGGTATAATGTCAATCAAGTCCTGTAATTTCCGGCTTCAGCCACCTGTATGTCTAAACAAGTCTATGTTCCGATTCTGCTCAAATTATTTCGACAGTTTGGGTATGAAGGGGTGACCCTCGCGAAAATTGCCCAGGCCACTGGATTAGGAAAGGCCAGTCTCTATCATCACTTTCCCGGTGGCAAGGCAGAGATGGCGGCAGTTGCACTCGCTGATGTGAATCAGTGGCTAGAGGCGCGGATTTTGCCGATTCTGGTGATAGATGAGTCGCGATCGCCGATCGATATCTTTCAGGCAATGAGTGAGGAAACAAGTCGCTTTTTCAATGCGGGCCAAAACCCTTGTTTATGGGCTGTTTTGGCAATGGAGGACGCCAGTGATGCGTTGTTCCATGATGAAATTCGGAGCGCATTATCCCGGTGGATTGGGGCGATCGCGCAGGTTCTTGTCGATGCGGGAGTTGAATCAAACCTAGCCCAGCAACGTGGTGAAGATGCGATCATTGCGATTCAAGGGGCGTTAATCGTTTCGCGTGGATTGAGAGATTGTGTGCCGTTTCAACGAGTGATTCAACAATTGCCGCAACAGCTTTGTCAGGATATTTAAGCTAGTTTTGAATAGCATTCAACCAACTTTTTTCGTTGTTCGGCTCTAATGCCTCGTTATGCTGCTGGCACTCGGCATCTATTTTGAGATGCAACTCCGCAACTGCATCCAGAATTGAGTTTTCACGGAAATTATGGGAGAACCCGGATTCAGCCGAGTGCGATGAGTGCCCATATGACCGATAGCGTCAAATCACTAAACGTTATTTTGCTGCGACCAGATTAACCAAATGGTAGACGACCAGATCAGCTAAATAGTAGAGAGCTAATGCGATCGATTATGTCAATATTTTTGGATGTATATTGAATACAATCTGACAATTTTAAACAATCCTAAGAAAATTGAAAAGTATTATGAAGGCATCTCGATTAATCGACTACTCAGCTCCAGCCGATCTCTAAAATAAGGCTCTGTCCCACTTCTGCCATTCTAGATCTAGACAACATTTTTTTGACTATTGCAAGCCATTTATTTTTTGTCCTGTACTTAGACTTTTTAATGCCCGCACAATCTCGCTCTGAAGATAGATACGATCTAGTCTATTTGACTAGTCATTGGCTTTCAAATTTTCGTGACTAGGATCTCCATACCATTTTTGACCGAGCGCATTAAGGCTATCTAGTAAAATATGTAAATCCTGACCCCGCTCGGTTAATCCATAAGTAACTTCTGGGGGAATGGTGGGATTGTAATCGCGGTAAATTAATCCTTGCTTCTCCAGCATCCGCAACCGATCGGTCAACACCTTCGATGAAACTCCTTCTAACTGACGTTTGAGCGCACCAAAACGAGTGGGTCCAAAAGTATTGAGTACCCAAACAATATGCAATGTCCACGGGCCAGACAGCATAGCGAATAGAGGAGATAACGGGCATTGACTCGATAGTTCAATCGTTTTTTCCATTAGTTTCTCCAATCGTACCTAGTTACTTAAAAGTGCCTACTTTACCATTATAACTCGATAACTTATAGTAACTGACAGAGAGTTTTATTGGGGGAACGCAGAATTCGATCGATTACTCCGAATGTACTCTTGTGTAATACCACTATTCAAGTAGGATTACTCATGTTGAGATTTATCGCAATAGCGCTCAAAGTTGCCCGGACGTTAGAGACATTCGCAACGGTGTGGGTGCAGATGGCTGCTGTCAGCCAAACCTTTCTAAATATCGCGATTAAAGTTTTACAACGCTAAGGCTATACAAACCATGATTAAACTATTCTACGCTCCCGGAACCTGTGCTCTCGCCCCTCATATTGTCTTGGAATGGATTGGCGAACCCTACGATCTTCAAAAGGTGAAGCAGAGCGATTCAGAGTATCTCAAGCTCAATCCGTTGGGACAAGTTCCAGCCATGATTGACGGCGAGAGTGGTGTGATGAATCAAGCGAGTGCCTTACTCAAATATTTAGCGCGGAAATATCCAGAGGCGAAGCTAGGCGATGATGGCACATTGCAGGATGGGTATGAACTCGACCGCTGGATGGCCTTTCTCACGGGCGACGTACATCCCGCTTTTTTTCCATTTTTTATGACAGCTCGCTATTCGACCGATAGCAGCGATGTTATCAAGCAATCCATCAAGGAAGCCTCCTACGAACTCATCGATCGCGTGTACCAGCATTTAGATCGACATTTAGAGAGTAAAGATTATGTGGTGGGAAATCGCCGCACGATCGCGGATGCCTATGCGTTTGCAATGATTCGTTGGGGCAATAGTTTACCGAATGGCTTGGCCGATTATCCCAATCTCGATCGCTTCTATCACCATTGGCGCGAGGACGAGGGGGTAAAACGGGCGATGGAGCAGCAGCAGATTCATTGAAATGTTTTCAGCCTTAATCTAAACAAGTTCATTATTCCAAGAGGCGATGAGATGATTACCACTCCCGTACACACAATTCACGATTCTCCTTCGGAGAGGCTACACGATCGCAACCTCCGAGGGCATACCAAAATTAGCTGGCTGGACAGCCACCACACGTTTTCTTTTGGCAACTTTCAAGATTCCAGTCGAATGGGATTTCGATCGCTGCGGGTGATCAACGACGATCGGGTTACTCCAGGTGCTGGGTTTGGCACTCACGGACACCGTGACATGGAAATTCTCACCTATGTGTTAGAGGGAGAATTGGCTCATAAAGATAGCTTGGGAACTGGCTCTGTGATTCGCCCAGGCGATGTCCAAATCATGAGTGCAGGGACGGGGATTCAGCACAGTGAATTTAATAATTCTGAGTCCGAACCCGTTCATTTTCTGCAAATTTGGATGCTACCCGATCGACAAAACTTTGACCCTCGCTATGACCAACGCAATTTTCCCCTAGCCGAAAAGCAGGGTAAACTACGACTCGTTGCTTCCAAAGATGGGCGAGAAGGTTCGGTTGTCATTCATCAAGACATCAGCCTTTATGTTTCAGTTCTATCAACAGGCGATCGGATTGAATTTGAAACACCACCCAATCGTTTTACATGGATTCAAGTTGCCAGAGGTATGGTAAAACTCAATGGTGAATCATTGCAAGAAGGTGATGGCATACAAATTAATGGCCCAGAACTACTAGAAGTGACTGCTGAATCCACCGCTGAAATTTTGTTATTCGATCTCGCCTAACTGATCAAATTCACTTCGATGTGAATCTTTGAGAAGTTTCCCATGAAAAAAGTTTCAACAACGAAAACCTAACTGAGGATACACCATGAGCCACCACGATTTACTGACTCCTGACAACTGCACGATTATTTTCATCGATCATCAGCCCCAAATGTCCTTTGGTGTTGCCAACATCGATCGTCAAACTCTCCTTAACAACACGGTTGGACTAGCAAAAGCCGCCAAAATATTTAATGTGCCAGTGATTTTGACCACCGTTGAGACCAAAAGTTTTAGTGGCAATATGTGGCCCCAACTCCTCGATTTATTCCCAGGTCAAGTTCCAATTGAACGCAGTAGTATGAACGCCTGGGAAGATGTCAAATTTGTGGCTGAAGTTGAACGCATTGGTCGCAAGAAGTTAGTGATCGCGGCTCTCTGGACAGAAGTCTGTCTCACTTTTCCTGCCTTACAAGCGATGGGTGCAGGTTACGAAGTCTACGCTGTTGAAGATGCTTGTGGTGGCACATCCAAAGCGGCTCATGATATGGCAATGCAGCGTATCATCCAAGCCGGAGCAGTTCCAGTTACCTGGCAACAAGTCTTATTGGAATATCAGCGCGATTGGGCGCGGAAGGAAACCTACAATGCTGTAATGGACTTAGTGAAAGAGCATTCTGGAGCTTATGGGATTGGGGTTGAATATGCCTACACGATGGTACATGGGCAGCCTGCTAGTAAAATTCCTAGTCCTGCAACGACTTAGTTTTATAGGGTGAAGCAATGACTTAATGGAATAGGAGAAATAGGCTATGACAACGAAACCAATTGTTTTACTGATTGGGATAACTGGAATGTTAGGTTATAAAATTGCCGAAGCAATCCTAGCAAAAGATGCGATGACGGTGAGAGCGATCGTCCGTGCTGGAGGCAGCAGCGACCCTAGCAAACAAGCAAAACTGGACGAACTAAAATCTAAGGGCGTGAGCTTTGTTGAAGGCGACTTACTCAATCCTGCTAGTCTGTCTAAGGCTTGCGAAGGAGTGGAGGCGATCGTCTCTGCTATCAGCGGTGATGAAGAGATGGTAGTTACAGGTCAGATTAACTTAATCGCAGCTGCCTCAGCCAAAGGCGTTCGGCGGATGATTCCCTCTGACTACTCAGTAGACTACCGAAAACTCAATTGGGGTGATAACTATAATTTGGACATGCGAAAAAAGGTATTCGCTGCCTTGGAAAGTAGTTCGATCGATTACACCCT
>JAYUJY010000091.1:0-6117 GCA_043764895.1 Synechococcales cyanobacterium
TAAAAATGCTGGCACACTCAGTTAGATTGCTACTTCACTACTTGAAATTTGGGGATGTCCCAGTCCCGCTTCGATTCATACACTAATTCAGCAACGCCCAAATCTTTAGTGTGCCGAGTCAGAAGGGGATTTTGGAAGGGTTGGGTCCGTTTTGGACCTTTGGGGTGAGCGGGGGAGTGTTGGCAGTGGCGATCTCGGGACTCTATGCGGCGGGTCCGATGCAGTCGTTAACAAAGGCTCCTCCGGGGCGACCGAGCCAAGGGATGGATTTGGGACGGGTGGGAATATTAGTGTTTTTGGGTGGGGCGATCGCGTTGGGTCTGATGATGGTGCGGAAGGTGTTGTTGCCGCAGCCGACAATGGAGTTAGGGTTGTCAATCTTTATGACGGGTAATCTTTTATTCTTGCTTCCAGCAGGTTTGATTGCGGTTCGCGTGGGCAATGTTCGATGTTTATTCTGGGCGTTAGTAAGCGCGATCGCATTAGTCTTAATGTTAACGTTCCCAGCGTTGTGGCCTGTGGCTTGGTTTGGGTTGGGCATCACGATCGCATTTGTAATGAACGCAGCGTTGCCGATCGCAATCGCACAAGCTACTGCAAATCGGACGGGAGTTGCCGTGGGAGCTTATTTCGGCGGGGTGGCGATCGCGGGGGCTGTTGTGAATTTCTTAACGTTGGCGATCGGGCCGTTGTCACCGGATGTTGCGTCTGGGTTGGCTATTGTGGCGTTTGCAGGTGCGATCGGCTGTGTGTGGCGGTTGTATCCGAAGCCTTGGCGCTTTGGGGTGTAGGGGGTTGGGTTGAAGGCTTAATTGACGTTTTTGTATACAATAGGTTGAGTCAATGCTGCTAAACAATCGAGGAAGTTCCATGCCTCAAACCGAAACCGTTACGATTCAACTTCCGATCGAGGTCCAGGACAAACTTGCAGCGCTTGCGGTAAGCACCAATCGTAGTAAATCCTGGTTAGCTTCACAGGCGATCGTGGCTTACGTTGAAGATCAGTCCTGGCAAATTCAGAAGATCGAAGAAGCGATCGCCCTAGCGGACAGTGATCAAGCGGTATGGATTTCAGCAAATGAGGTGGATGAATGGCTGGGGTCATGGGGAACAGAAGATTCTGAAAAAGCGATGCCATGCGGATAACCTATCTTTCTCTTGCGGCGCTCGATCTTGCAGAAATCCGATCCTATCTTTCCGACAATTATCCGGGTCTAGCACAGTTAGTGGGACGTAAACTCAGAGACAGCCTAAACAGTTTGGCAGAATTCCCAAATCTTGGTAAGCCCGGACGGATAGCGGGTACTCGCGAGTTGGTCATTCCGAAGGCTGGAAAGATCACCTATATCGTCGTATATCGAGTGGTGGGTGAAGAGATTCAGGTGCTGCGGGTTCTTGCTGGGATGCGAGATATTGATAGCATTTTGGAAGCGGGATTTCAGGAAGAAGGGATTTGAGCTATCAAACGGCACAATATTTTCTCTGCTAAACTTGAGGAAGTTGAGAGGGCTGGGGATATGGAGCGATCGGAACTGCTAGCGGTTATTAAAAAGGTGAAGAAGAGTGGACAAAAAAGCCTTGATTTGTCAGCTAGACGGATTGAGGAACTTCCACGTTCAATCGGACAATTAACGAACCTGACATCCCTCAATCTTCGGAATAATAATCTGACATCATTACCGGATTCGATTGGTCAGTTGGCCAATCTCAAATCTCTCGATCTATGCTCTAATCAGATAACATTATTACCGGATTCAATTGGCCAATTAACCAGACTCACTACTCTGCATCTCATCAGCAACCAATTAACATCATTACCGGATTCAATCGGTCAATTAAAAAACCTCATCGCTCTCTATCTCATTAACAACCAATTAACATCATTGCCGGATTCAATTGGTCAATTAAACAACCTCGCAAACCTCGACTTTCGCTTTAATAAATTAGCATCATTACCAGATTGTATCGATCAATTAACTAACCTCACCACTCTTGGTTTTAGCTATAACCGACTGACGTCATTGCCAGATTATATTGGCCAATTAACCAATCTCACATCCCTCGATCTTAGCCATAGTCAACTAACGTCATTGCCAGATTATATTAGCCAATTAATCAATCTCACATCCCTCGAACTCTGCTTTAATAATTTAACATCATTGCCAGACTGGATCGGTCAATTAGCCAATCTCACATCTCTCGACCTCTGCTTTAATAATTTAACATCATTGCCAGATTGGATCGGTCAATTAACCAGTCTAACCTCGCTCAGCCTTCATAATAATCAACTGACGTCATTACCAAGTTGTATCGGTCAATTAACGAATATCACCACTCTCGATCTTAGCGATAATCAACTAACGCCATTACCAGATTGTATCGGTCAGTTGACTAGTCTAACCTCTCTCAGTCTTCGTAATAATCGACTAACGTCATTACCAGATTGGATCGGTCAATTAACTAATCTCACTGCTCTCGACCTTAACAAGAATCAACTAACGTCATTACCGAATTGGATTGGTCAATCAATTAGCCTCATATCCCTCGACCTTCGGTCTAATAATTTAACATCATTGTCAGATTCAATTGGTCAATTAATCAATCTGGAATCTCTCGACCTCGGTGATAATCAACTAACATCGTTATCAGATTCGATCGGTCAGTCCACGAAACTCACTACTCTTATTCTTAGCAACAATCAGCTTACGTCATTACCAGATTGCATCGGTCAATTAATCAATCTAACCTCTCTTGACCTCAGAGATAATCAACTAACCTTATTACAGGATTCGATTGGTCAATTAACTCTTCTGACTTCTCTAAATCTTAGTAAAAACCGACTGAAATCATTGCCAGATTCAATCGGTCAGTTGACCAACCTAACATCTCTCGTTCTCAGAGATAATCAACTAACCTTACTGCAAGATTCGATTGGTCAATTAACTCTTTTGACTTCTCTAAATATTAGTAAAAACCGACTGAAATCATTACCGAATTCGATCGGTGCCAGCTTAAGTCGAGACACTCTATACAAAGTAAGTTCAATCTCAAAAGGATTTCAGAGTGTCAAAGTGGAGGTGTCGTCCCCCTTTAATTTAGTGCCTCAATTAACCAATCTGACCAATCTTGATTTAAGCGAAAACAAACTGACATCATTACCAGATTCAATCGGTCAATTGAATGGTCTGACCTCTCTCAACCTCCGCAACAACCCATTAACGTCAATACCAGATTGGATCGGTCAATTAAGTAATCTGACGCTTCTTAGCCTTGGTGAAACCCGACTAACATCATTACCAGATTCAATCGGTCAGTTAACTAACTTAACTTCTCTTGACATTAGTAAAAAAAGACTAACATCATTGCCAGATTGGATTAGTCAATTAACGAATTTGACCTCTCTCAATGTCTGCGAGAACCAACTAATGTTATTGCCAAATTGGATCGGTCAATTAATCAACCTAACCACTCTTGATCTAACTTCTAATCAACTCCAGGTACTGCCAGAATCAATTGGTGAATTAAAGAATTTACAAGAACTCAAAGCTACTAGGAATCAACTGAGTGCTCTTCCGCAGTCATTAGAAAAGCTACAACAGCTTTCGATGTTAACAATTTCATCAAACAACCTAGATTTGCCACCTGAAATTTCTCGTAAAAGAAAACCGGAATCGATCCTGGAGTTTCTCAGACAACGCCAAGAGGAAGGAACTGACTACATTTACGAGGCAAAACTTTTAGTTATCGGAGAAGGTGGATCCGGAAAAACTAGTCTTGCTAATAAACTTATTAATTCCAGCTATGAACTCAAACTTGAAGGCAGCAACAATCCCGAAAAATCGACCGAAGGCATCGACGTATTACATTTTGACTTTCCGCATCATAGTGGCAACACCTTCCGCATTAACCTTTGGGACTTTGGAGGCCAAGAAATTTACCACGCTACTCACCAGTTTTTCCTCACGAAGCGATCTCTCTATCTTCTCATCGCCGACACTCGCCAAGACAACACCGATTTCAACTACTGGCTCGAAGTCGTAGAACTTCTCAGTGAATCTAGCCCTACATTGATTATAAAAAATGAAAAACAAGACCGACCCTGCCAAGTCAACGAGAACCAACTACACGGACGTTTCCCAAATCAACTGAAAGCAATTCTTCCCACGAACCTCGCCACGAATCGCGGACTTTCCCAAATCCTCACAGATATCCAACACCACATCAGTCAACTTCCCCACATCGGCACGCCTCTACCCAAAACCTGGGTCCGCGTCCGGGAAGCACTTGAGTCAGACACCCGCAACTACATCACTAAAACCGAATTTCTCGACCTCTGCACCACCCATGGATTCAAGCGCCGCGAAGACACACTTCAACTCAGCGAATATCTTCACGACCTCGGCGTCTGCCTCCACTTCCAAGACGATCCCATCCTAAAAAACTGGATCATTCTCAAACCCGAATGGGGCACCACCGCAGTCTACACCGTCCTCGACACTCCAAGTGTCCAAAAAGCCCTTGGATACTTTACCCAAACTGACCTTGTAACGATCTGGTCGGATGAACAGTACACCGACATGCGCGACGAACTGCTTCAATTGATGATGCGATTCAAACTCTGCTACGAAATTCCCTATCGCCCCGGCACCTACATCACGCCACAACTCCTCTCCCCAAACCAACCTGAATACGACTGGGACAGCAACGATAATCTCATCCTGCGCTACGAATACGAATTCATGCCTAAGGGAATGCTCACCCGCTTCACGGTCGAAATGCACAGGCTAATCGACTGTGATTTAGTTTGGAAAGAAGGCGTCATCCTGACTCAGGGTAATGCCCGTGCCGAAGTCATCGAAGCCTATTACAAAAACGAAATCCGCATCCGCATCTCCGGCAAACTCAAAAAGCCCCTTCTTGAAGTCATCCGCCACGAATTCAACAAAATCCACGGCTCCTATGAAAAGCTCCGCTACCAAGAATTTATTCCCTGCAACTGCTCAACCTGCAAAGGCTCCCAAACTCCTCACGCTTACGCCCTAAAACGTTTGGAAGAACGGCTAAAAAACGATCGTCAGGAAATCGAATGTGATATCAGTTACACAATGGTTAGCGTTCGACATTTGATCGATGATGCGATCGGTTCTGGGATTAGAGCCGCATCAACCGATCGTCCCGAAATTCATGTCCATGGCGATTGGGTTGAAGGTGATAAAATGGGTGGAGACAAAGTTAGAAGGGGTAAGACACAATATAATTAGCTCGAAACAGCACATCGATCGACTTCATGCCCAAGAAAATTAGAGAAATCAAGCAACTCGCCAGCCAATCCGGCTTTATCTTACAAAAGGGGCGCGGTAAAGGTAGTCACAGCTATTGGTTGCATCCCCTCATCCCGTCGATTCCATTAACCATTCCCGGCAAAGATGGTGATGACGCACCTAAGTACATCGAACGCAAATTAGCCCAAGCTTTACAGGCGCTAGAAAATCTAGAGGAAAATTAAGATGACTAACCTTAAATACACCATGATGATCCAGTGGTCAGAAGAAGATCAACTGTACCTTGTCCATTTTCCAGAATTTCCAGAGCAGCAATTCATCACCCACGGCAAAACTTATCAAGAAGCGGCAATTAATGGAGAAGAAGCCCTTGAAGGCTTAATTGAAGTTCTACACGATCATCATCAATCCATACCACAACCTACTTTCATCTCAACACTACAAGCTGCTTAAATTGATCATGTTCTCCGACAATCATCAAAAAGTCCTAGAAGAAAGTAGACTCGGATTTTCCGACATGCAATCTTTATCGAGTAAAGTTGGGTTATCCGTAGCCCAGACAGAATATTTGGTCAGTGAATTGCATGACTATGGATTCATTACGCACGTAAAAGTCTTCCAAGGATACGACGGTATTACATTGAAACCTAAAGGACAATTTGCTGTTGAATCTCCCGATTATTTTATAGGTAAACCGATGAATCCACAAAGTAACAATTGGACAGGCGATCGTATTGCCAACAGTCCGGACAGATTTGAGGTGGGTCAAGCTCTGAGAGAGCCGTATTCTAGGAGCTTTTGGTAGTTTGGATTTAATTTAATCAAAGTCGAGTCC
>JAYUJY010000092.1:0-1710 GCA_043764895.1 Synechococcales cyanobacterium
ACCAGTCGCAGAAAACGGACCACCGCCGGGGACAAAACCATCTGTCTGCCAATGACGGTCGAGATGAATGACGAAGCGTTTGTGAAAGATACCCATAGCTATCGAGCGTATCTGAATCAGATGATGGAGTTTCATCCTGAACTATTTCCATCGGGAATCGAGAAGGGGTATCGGTTTCACGGGTTTGTCGAATCGGGAAAACTGCACCTGACGACCCGACGAATTCGACTCAATGTGAACGGTGAAGTTTATCAGATCCGCCCCGATACGGTAATGCCCTATATGATCGGGACGACCGAAGCGGTGGAAAAAGGACTTTATCTGCGGCGATACGGGGTGCCCTACGACGGAATCGCCCATGTTCTGGGTCACAATGCCATGTATTGGTATCACGCGACCCAATCCCTCAGTCGAATCTCCATTGTTGGAAGCACGGTGAAAACACCGGGCGTTTTCCCCCCTCAACTTAGTGGCAGATGAAAAGCATAGTTGGCGACGGGGCGAACGGATTTATATTGCCGTCACCGCTGCCATGGGCTGCTTTCTGGGGGCTGAAATTGCCGAAACCTCCGATGCAGATGCCCTAGAGAGAGCGTATGGGGTCTTCCAGCAGGAAGCCTTGCAGCAGGACCCCGACTACCAACCTGAAAGCGTCAATACCGATGGCTGGGAGGCGACTCAAACGGCGTGGAAATCGATCTTTCCGGGGATTGCCTTAATCCTGTGTTTTCTGCACAATGTGTTGGGCATCCAGCAACGCTGTCGCCGTCAAGGCGGACTCTATCACCGGGTGACGGACAAATTGTGGCAGATCTATCACAGTGTGAATCGTCAACAGTTTGCCCAACGCCTGCGCCGCTTCACCGAATGGGCACAGAATTCCAAAACAGAATTGCCCGATGTGGTCCGCCAGAAAATCCTGGGATTAAAGGCGAAAGCGCCAGCGTTCAAGGTCGCCTTTGACTTGCCCAATGCCGCTCGGACCAGTAATGCGGTAGACCGATTGATGAATTATCAAGACCGGCTCCTGGATGCCATGCAGTATTTCCATGGCACGATCACTTCTGCGAATCAAGCGGTGAGAGCTATGGTACTGATGTGGAATTTCCATCCCTACTGCACGAAAGTTCAATCTCGACCGCCCTATTCTAGGTCGCCTTTTCAGGATCTTAATGGCTTTTGCTATCACGAGCATTGGTTACGAAATCTCATGATTGCCGGGTCTCTCAATGGTCGGGGTACTGCGAAACCTAGCCCACACAAACTAAATTAGAACCAGCCACATTTACTCAGCCCCACGGCATTTAAGCAGCAATTAAAGTCAATGCTCAATGCCGATCGGGCGGTTTCAGAACAGAATAAACCAGCCGTAAATATCACTTTCATTGTCTCACCTACTAATGTATTTACCTTAGAAATTCTTGACCAAATCCAACGCTTGGGCCAACTCCAAAATAAGACCTACGAAATGGACATTGGCGATTCTTGGAATTTGGAATCAGCCGCCCGCTTGCGATTAATGCAGGAACTCTTTAACGCACGGCAACAGGTGATCATCCTATCGGGCGACATTCATTTTGGTGCGGCATTACGCATCGATTATTGGCACCAACCGCCCGATACCGCTCAGTCTTTTCCACGATCGCACACCCCACCGAATGCCTGCTTGGTCCAGCTTGTCGCTAGTGCGGTTTGTAATTCCGAGCTGCT
>JAYUJY010000093.1:0-5981 GCA_043764895.1 Synechococcales cyanobacterium
TTAGAAAAATCATTTTTGAGCGTGACTCAGAAGGATTTACTCGGTTGGTTTACGCATTGCTGTTACTGTACAGAAGAAGACTGGCAAACCTTACTAAACAAGGTTTAATTCCTGATTTGATTCGTACCTAACTAGATTGGGAATGGCTATAACGTTCCTCAACGATTGCTTTAATAAATCACGACCCGGCCATCCACACCAAAATCCCCAACAGCCGATCGATCGGCTTCAACGCATAATCTTCAAGATCGATCGTAATGTCTTGACCTTCCAGCTTAAGAAATCGCCACAGCATTCCACTACTGATACAACCATAAATCGGCATCGGTGCTTGTCCCGCTTCTAGATTAAACCGTTGTGCCGCGATCATTTCTGCCATGCACTGTCCCATTCCTGCATTCAGATCAGCTTTCTTAGCTTCAACCAAAACAATAACAGGTGCCTCGACTTCAAACTGTTCGCGCGATCGGCTCAGTAGAAAATCACAAACCCCCGACAGCCCGATCGCGGCATCAACGGTAAATTCTTGACCTGAAAAAAAGCTCACTTCCCGCTTTAAAATTTTACGAACCTCAACTAAAATCGGACTAATTAGGAGTTCTGACTTTGCTTTTTCGCTTTGCAGAGCCACAGCTAACGGTAATGTTTCCTCTAAGAACTCGGTCAACATATTTCCAGGTGCAATCGGTTTAATTTCTGGAAAAAACGACCCACCTTCGATCGTGGTAATTCCAAAAGTTTGCTTCACTTTCCGAACGGTAAAATCACTGTAAGCCACTGTGGTACCGGGTTGGATTTATAGCTGTGATTGTAGCGCGATCGGCACTAGCGAATTATGTTATGCCGATCGCGTCAGGTTAGTTTGAATTCACGTTCCGTATATCGTCCGACCATCCTTGCGAGTCACCACGACCACCGACGGTTTGGCTGGGGCATCTGCCTTCAAACTTGGAAAATTTGACCCGATCGGCACCGATCGCGTTTGCGGAAATTGCTTTCCCGTGTCATCCGTCAGCATAAAGGGCCGCGTTTCGGATTTCATGTTTTCGCGGGTGCCGTTGCCTTCGCCCGGATGTTGGACCGCGAGAAATAACGATCGATCATCTTGGCTGAGAAAGGGTCCCGTGAGTTCGGATTCCATCGGTCCCATGGCAAAGAGATGAGCGCGTCCGGCTTCTGGCCCTTGAGTCGGAATGCACCACATATTGTTGTTGCCAAACAGACCCCGAAGATCGCTGCCCGTGCTTCGAGAGGCGATCGATTGGTTGATTCGATCGGAGGCTGTATCACACACGACCCAGATATTGCTCTTGGCATCGATTAACAGATTGTCGGGATTGGAAAATCCGCTGCCGCCTTCTGCAATGTCGCCGCCTAGGGCCAGCATCTTCCAAGTAAATGTCAGGGCACCGGGTTCATTTTTCGCTTCGGTGAGATGGGTGATAAAGCCATATTCATAGGGCGTTTCGCCTTTGGGTCCCTTAAAAATACGCTTATCGGGACTGCCGTCGCTCTTGCTCGGAGATCCGGATGTGAAGGCAATGTACAACGAACCGTCTGGTGCAATTTCAGTGTCTTCCGGACGGGCGGTACAGGTGGCTCCGATCGCACTCGCCGCAAAATGCGCGTCAATGAGAATCGCGCCCTGTTTTTCCTGGGCGTTGCCTTGGTAGAGATCGCCTAGGGTTTTGTACGTTTGCTTGTACGCGGCAACTTGGGTATCCTGGTCAAATTTTTTGAATCCGCCGTTCGGTCGATCGGGCAGATTAATCATGCCGCCAATGTGATCGCTCGGACGATCGGGATTGATGGCCGTGTCCGCCCTCAGCGCAATCCAACTCCCGGTGCCATCTGCGTTGAACTTAGCCGCATAGAGCATTCCAGATTCCAGCAGCTTTGAATTGGCTTTATTTTTGACATCCGCTACTTTTTCTTGGCTAACAAACTTGTAGATGTGCCCACCCCGCCGATCGCAGCCTGAATAAAAAGCAAGCGGCTTCCCGGTTTCGACCCGAACGCCCACGGCTTCATGACGGTAACGACCGAGCCAAGTGTGCTTAGTGCCTGGATCTTTGGGATTGGTCGGGTCAATTTCGACCACCCAGCCATATTTATTACCCGCCAAACCAAAAACATTACCCTGCCCAATGACTTCCTCAGAATCGATCGACACGGATTTAGCTTTGGGCGAGAAGGACGTTCCATCCGCGTATACAGCCTCTGGAACTTGGTTCTGGATATTTTCTTCAGCGCTCAAGACCGTACCCCACGGCGTGACTCCGCCTGCACAGTTGCCAAAGGTTCCGATAATTTTGCTCCCGAGCTTATCGAGATAGCCCTGTCCTGCCGTTTTAACAAAGACCGATCGCGCAGGTCCGGTGCAGTTCAGATATTGGCCATCTTCAAGACCCGCGATGCCGGAAACCCGTCGATCGAGCGTCGGCGAATAGGTACGTTCCCACTGTCCGTTGACGTTGCGCTTAACCGAAATCATTCCCAGTCCTTGGTCGGCCAATGCAGCCTTGCAGACCGTCTGAATCTTCTGCTTCAACGGATCGGTCGCCGCCAGCGAAAAGGCATCTATCCCGTCCTTAGACTTTTTCAACTTCCCTTCAATAGCGCTGATGGGCAGGGCTGTCCCCATCACCTTTTCATAGCTCTGTAACCACGGCACCGCACTGATGTATTCAAAATTGACGCTCAAAACCCCTTCATTGGGTCCTGTCTCAATCAGCGCCAAATAGTCATTGTTATAGCCAAAGCGCTCCTTCCCCACCCGATCGCCCCAACTCGCCAAGACCTGATACTCGTAGCCTTCGGGTAGAACCAAATTATCTTGAATCTCATAAGTCACCAGTTGGGCAATTTGCTGCGCGATCGGCTTGCCCGAAGTGGCGAGGGGAAACGGGGCTTGCAACGGTTGAAACCCAACAGCAGGGGGCTTAACCGCAGCGCCGGAAAATGGGATGGATGGGGTGCAGCCTTGAACTGTACGGGTTGCAATAGCAGCGCCCATGAACATTAAAAAATCGCGACGTTTGAGACTCATAAACTAGGTAATCCGAAAAACGACGATTGAATCTAAAAAAATAAGGATAATGGCTATCAACCGAGAACCGTTCTAACCTAACCTTCTGGGGTTAAGAGCACATTATGCACAAAATTATCTACAGGCAAGAGTGAAATCTATGGCGTTACGCATTGGCAATGGTTATGACTTGCACTGTCTGGTGGAAGGGCGAGATTTAATTTTGGGCGGCGTCAAGATTGACCACGCGAAAGGATTACTCGGCCATAGCGACGCTGACGTGCTGACCCATGCCATTATGGACGCGCTGCTGGGGGCACTGAGTTTGGGCGATATTGGCCATTATTTCCCACCCACAGACGATCGATGGAAAGGGGCGGACAGTCTCAAACTGCTCGAACAGGTTTACAAGCTCGTTAGAGAAAAAGGTTGGCAAGTCGTGAATATTGACTCCGTGATTATTGCCGAGCGTCCCAAAATGAAGCCCCACATTGCATTGATGCGAGAGAAAATTGCTGCAACCCTGGGCATTGCACCGGATCTAGTGGGGATAAAAGCAACAACCAATGAAAAACAGGATTCCATGGGAGCCGAAGCGTCGATCGCCGTTCATGCGGTGGTGTTGTTAGAAACGACGGTGCCGTAAAACGTATAGAAATATAACGCTTCTGCCCCTAAACCTACATTCTGACTCGACTCAACAGATACACTCTTAATGGAATGAGCCATCTTTTAGACTGTGAACACTTTTTAGACTGTGAATACCTTTTAGACTGAGTAAAATTTAGCCATTCATTATTTAGTTCAGCCCTTCAGACTTCATGTTGTGACTAGCGAAATGATTATTGCGACCTCTCTATTGGATGATCTGCTGGCCAGAATGCCTCAAATCCGTCCTCAAATCTATTTCAAGTCCTCCATGACGGCCCTTTCCCATGCCATGGAAGATCAAGTTTTAGCGGGGACAGACAGGCCCCTAATCATCGCAAGTTTTCAGCAAGAACGGTTCTATCGTCAAGAATCTCATCGTTATTCACGAATTTCGGAACGCACCGATCAGGTTTATGTATTAGCAGCCCCAGATACCGATTTTTCTAATCGATCGGATGAGTACGAAACCATCGCCTTTGATCCTAAAGATGGACTCGCGAATGAATGGCACCTCGTCGTATTGGGCAAACAGGATGCCGCTTGTCTGATTTGTCGAGAGCGGTTTGGGGATGAGATGGAGACTGAAGACATCCTCCAAGTGGATCAAGGACGGCGATTTGAGGGGATTTGGACCTTCGATCGCGAAATTGTTTGTCATTCGGCGGAACTGCTGCTGCAACGCATTGTGGTCTATCGCCCCGAACTCGCCTCCAAAATCGGCAAGGCCTTACTCAAGCTCAGTAAAGAACGCAGCAAAGGGTTCAAACAAACCATCCCTGATCCCTTTGCTGAACGGCTCGTCAACTATTTGCAAGCCGGACAGTACAAGCTCTCTAAGGCATACCAAGCCATAGCTGCCCAAGAACGCAAAGAACGTCTCGTCAACTCCATGACCACCGCCATTCGTCGATCGCTCGATCCTGAAGAAGTCCTCCAAGTCGGGACGCAGGAACTCGGTCAAGTGCTGCTGCCGTCCCGATGTTTGATTTATCGGGCGCGCGCTCAAGACGAGTCCGTCCGGTTGGATCACGAGTTTCTGAAAGAGGCTAAATCGGGCAATCGCGTGGATGATCACTCGATACCCTCTCTCTATCGGATGGATTGGGATTTGGCGAATAATCCGATTTTCCAACAGGTGGCGGCATCACAGGAGGCGGTGTCCATTGAAAATGTATCGGACTATCTCGCCCAGCAACTCGCCCAAAGCAAACTCGCCCAAAAACAACTCGCCCAAAACTGGACCCCTAACGCGATCGCTTCCGTCCAACGCCTTGCAAAAACAGGGGAAATCCAGGCATGGCTCATGGTCCCTGTTCTGCATCAAAGCCGAGTCCTAGGAATGATTGAGCTACACTATTGTCAACCCCACACCGCCATTGAAGAAGAACTAGAACTTGTCAATGCGATCGCCCACCAAATCGGCACGGCCCTCATCCAAGCCGAATCCTTCGCAAACCTAGAAGATCTCAACCAGCAGCTTGAAGCATTAGAACGCACGCGAAGTAATTTGATCGCGATCGTCGGTCACGAGCTGCGGACGCCGCTATCCACGATTTTGGTCTGTCTTGAAAGCCTCGCCTCTGAGCCAGATATGCCCTTTGAGTTGCAGCAAGTCATGCTCCAATCGGGGCTAGAGGATGCCGATCGAATGCGGAAACTGATCCAAGATTTTCTCACCCTCTCCCGTCTTGAAAGTGGCCGAATCAAGTGGATAGTCGAGACCCAACCGCTTCAAGAATGCATTGATCTGGCCCTCAGCAGCCTCAAACATCGCTACGGTCAGGAGTTGCCTACGATCGAAGCCGATCTAACTGGAATCCTGCCCCTCGTACGCGTCGATGGGGAGTGGCTTGTCGAAGCGCTCTCGAAGCTGCTGGACAACGCCTGTAAGTTCACCGAAGCAACAGGGAAGATTCAGATTCGGGCCGTGCAACGATCGCAGGAAAACGGCGACTCGCGTCACATGCTCGAAGTCATCGTGTCCGACACTGGACGTGGCATCGAACCCAGTCGCCTTGAAGCCGTCTTTGAACGGTTTTATCAAGAGGAAGGGTCTCTGCGGCGAAGCGTCGGCGGAACGGGTTTAGGACTGGCCATTTGTCGGCAGATTGTATCGGGCTGGGGTGGGACGATTTGGGCTGAGTCCGACGGGAAGAATCGCGGCAGTGCCTTCCATTTCACCATTCCGATCGTTGAGCTGTAGACCTGTATTAAAACCCGTTCCGTTAGGTTTGGGGCACGGCATGGCCATGCCCCTACAGTCTCTGGAAAGATAAATCTGTAGGGGCATGGCTTGCCGTGC
>JAYUJY010000094.1:0-30001 GCA_043764895.1 Synechococcales cyanobacterium
AAAAATGCTGGCACACTCAGTTAGATTGCTACTTCACTACTTGAAATTTGGGGATGTCCCAGTCCCGCTTCGATTCATACACTAATTCAGCAACGCCCCGAGGCTGAAAACTTTAGTGACTGGGCAACTTTGAACGATTGGGAGCTTGTTGAAGAAGACGATGAAAGCTACTACGAGTACAATGGCGACTCTTTCGGTTGCATTCAGGTTCTTAAAATTGCTCGTCAATGGAGTCTTAATCCGGTTCATGATGAACACCCCGCCGATCGATCAGGACTTCTTGCAGATGGAATGATATCGATCGTTTAAGAAGCTAGATTTCTTGCTTAGAGTGGAGGCAGAATGAGTCTGAGTCAAAAGATCGATCGGCCTTTACGCTTATTATCGAAATAGCTGGTTCTTCGATAATATACAGCGGGATAGTCTAACGTATAACTGAAACCGATAATAAGATATTTTTCTCAACTCTATATTATCGATTTGGGTCTGTATTTGATAATATGGTCTTCAATGTAAGCTGTGATGGGATCAGAGATTATGGAGAGTGATGGACGATCGGGGCGATATGTTATGCAATTGTCGGGATATCGGGCATTTATTCCTCATTCTTTGCCGCCGAAGCCGGACATTGTTATTGACGGAGAGATGTGGAATTTATTGTCGATCGCCGATCGGGCGTTAGGTCGGCTAGATGGTTCTACGGAAGCGTTGCCGAATCCAGATTTGTTTGTTTTTATGTATGTCCGGAAAGAGGCCGTGTTGTCGAGTCAGATTGAGGGGACACAAGCTTCACTGATTGATGTTTTGGAATTTGAGTCTCAAAGTTTGGAGCCGAATAATCCTCAAGATGTTGAAGAGGTTGTCAATTACATTGCGGCTATTAATCATGGTTTGGCGTTGTTGAAAGAGTTGCCTGTATCGCTAAGACTGCTGAAAGAGATTCATGAAAAATTGATGCAGGGTGTCAGAGGCTCAGAGCGTGAACCGGGTGAGTTTCGTCGATCGCAGAATTGGATCGGACCCAATGGCTGTTCGCTTAAAGATGCAACGTATGTGCCACCGCCACCCCATGAAATGATGTTGGCTTTAGGGGAATGGGAGAATTTTTTACATGATGACGAGCCATTACCTGCCCTCATCAAAATTGGATTGGCACATGCACAATTTGAGACGATTCACCCTTTTTTAGATGGTAATGGTCGAGCGGGGCGCTTGCTGATTACCTTTCTTTTGTGTGAACAAGAAATTTTGCATTACCCATTGCTCTATATTTCATATTACTTTAAGAAATATAGAGCAGAATATTACGATCGCTTGCAGGCGGTTCGCGATCGGGGGGATTGGGAAGGATGGCTGAAGTTCTTCCTACGGGCAGTAGCTTCTGTAGCTCAGGAAGCAGCGGTAACGGCTAGGGGAATTGTGATTATGAAGGAGGAGCATCGACAGTTATTGCAGGAGAGAATGGGGCAACGGGCTGGGAATTCGTTAGTGTTACTGGAAAGTTTATATTTTCGTCCAGTGTTTACGATCGATCATGTGAAGTCGGTCACAGGACTGACTTATACCAATGCCAATACATTAGTGAAAGATTTGTGTGAGGTAGGTGTTTTGACAGAAATTACGGGACAGAAACGAAATCGTGCGTTTTCCTATGCGCCGTATTTAGCATTTTTTAGTGAGACATAAGCAATTGGGAAAATCCGATAGCTTCATTTGTTTAGACAGATCACTGTACAGGGAAACCCACTGCGAAGATTATTGAAGAAGCCGCAGATAAGTGGGCGTTTCTTCGATCGGTTTTACGGTAGGTGATTCCGTAGACTCAAGGCTCCCAAATCCTAATTTTGGAGGCTTTGAACTAGGACTAGAAAGATAACATTTGAGTTCTTTTCGTGAGTGGCTTTGAAGGTTAATGTGAATCCGTAGGGTCTCGGACAAAATCAGAGTGTTTTTTCGATCGCCCCTTGCATGTCCTGAGTCCAGGGAGAATCGCTCTTCACGACGTTTAGCCGCAATGTCATCGTCCCATCTTCAACGTTAAATTTGGGTTCTGCTGCGTCTTTAACATGGGATATATTGAGCGTCTTTAATTTTTCTGTCACCGCCTTGCGACCCGCATCATCATTACAGGTATTTTTTAATGCATTAACGACGCTACCCACCGATCGATTAATAGCATTACTATTGGTCAGCGCTTCAACAGTCTTACTCCCTTCATTTCCATTGCCAAAACTATTCCAATCGATTGTAATTTTGACGATCGCACCTTTGCAATTTCCCGTTATTTTCTTTTCAAACTCAGGCATAAACTTGTTGTTGTACTGATCGATAATACGACGATCGGTCAAATTGAATTCTGGTGTAATAGAAGGGGCCGCACTCTCGTTAGTTGCTGGTTTCGATGCAGTAATTTTTGACTCAGTAATTTTCGATTCGGCGGATGGAGAAGGACTAGGTTTACTCGTTGTACAGCCGCCGATAGCAAACGTTCCACACAGAAAAAGTGTTGCAAAAACAGTCGATCGAGAAGAGAAGAATTGCATGATAATTAGAGACTTAATGGCTATGGGCTGATCTGCCGATCGCATTTGGAGACCTATGCAAGATCGGTTCTAAATTCAGCATGAATCTTACACATGGAGAGTAATGGACGATCGGGGCATTATGTCACGCAGTTGTCGGGGTACAAAGCATTCATTCCTCATTCGCTACCGCCGAAGCCGGATATTGTTATTGACGGAGAGATGTGGAATTTATTGTCGATCGGTTTTGCGGTAGGTCACTCTATTGCCCTGACTGTCAGCCGCCATCATTGGCACGGATTACTATTTAATTCAAGCTTGAAATTGTTCGAGGATATAAACGACTGCTCCGCAGAAGGGAACGTGGTTTCCGTCAGAATCAAGGCGCTTGTAAGCTTCAATAAGCTGTGAGAGTTCGTCGTCACTAAATGTTTCAATGTCCTGAAGAATTCCATCGATCGCCCGTTCTCGTCCTCGTTTAAGTTGCGGATGGTTGAGTTTGAGTTTTTTGATCGTGGTTTCGGCGGCAAACGCTTTGGCCAAGTCTTGCGTTGGTAAGATGTTGCCTTGGCCCGTATAGCGGAAGTAAGTATCACAGTCCGCTTGCAATGGCGATACCGTTAAATCCTGATCGTACCAAGCTCCCTTTTGTTGACCACAGAATGCTTGCGATCGTTTGGCGATCGGGGTTGAGGCTTCAGTTTCTTCGGTGTATCCAGGACAGGATGCCAAAAAGTTGCCGTAACTCAGCGTCAATTCAGGAAATGATGTTCTGGGTTGAAAGTGTTCGATGTGACTTTCTTCTTTAGCGATGCGCTGTCCGCAATAGCAACAAATGTGACCCTGTTCTACGAGAAGCGATCGATGCACTTCAAGCTTCTCGGGTTTTTGAAAATTATCCCAATTGGGTTTCCATTCGGAACTAGCTTGCTGCTTCCATGCGATAAAATTGGCAGGCTCTTCATTTTTACGAATAAACTTCATCGTCCAAGAATCTCTCTACGTCGAATTAATACGTCAGCTTTTGCAAATTCTGGCTCATCTAAGCCCATCAAATGCTCCAGATAGTTTTTGACCTGTTTTGCTTGATCTAGTTCGCCATTTTCAATCAATTCAAAAAGGTCTTGAAGTTGAGTTTTAATGGCTTCTGGCCGATCGGATACACCCATTAAGTCTTCTAGAATTTGATTGCTATCTCGACCGAAAGAATGATTAGGATGTTCTACAATCACGCCGGAGTCGGTAGATTTTAGGATAAAAATACTTTCAGGCTGTACGTCACTGATAATCTGCGGTGAATGCGTTGCTAAAATGAATTGGCAATTTGGAAACGTCTCGGTGAGTTTTGGAATGATGCCACGCTGCCATTTCGGATGCAAATGCAGTTCCAATTCATCAATCAAAATTACACCTTCACCTTGTAGTGGATCGTCCAAGCCTGGATTTGCAATAGACAGTCTTCTAGCAATATCACCCACCATTGCTAAAAGGCATTTTTCGCCATCAGACAACTGGTTAACCAAGAGTTCCCGATTGCCTTTTGTGACGGTCATGCGAAGAGTCGGCGATCGACGCACCCGAAGATCCAAAAATCCCTCAAGAAAAGTAGGCAATGCTTTTCTCACTGCACTTAATTGCTGGTCTCGGTAATCGGTCCTATCACGTCTAGACTCATTTTCTAAATCCTCAACGACTCTAAACCAACGAAAAAACTCAGGAAATCCTGCATTAGTTGTCCCTGAAATTCCATCATAGGAATCTAATTGACTCATGTAGGGATTAACGGGAATCTCTAATGGAATATCCGTGACAACTCGATGAGTTGAGTAATACGCAATCAGTGGAATATTTAACCTAGGATTTTCTAAAAGATTGGCTTGCAGGTTTGCAACAAAATTGCCTAACTGATCCCATTCATCAGGAATAACTTGTATTGGGAAGTTTCTAATCCTCTGATCTGACCATTCAAGATTGTGACTATTAAATAAAAGATTCAAGGATATAGAAGAGGATTTACTATCATTGCTCAAATCAGTATCGATAATTCTTCTTACCTTTGGATTCTCTTTCTTTTGAGCGTAAAGTTGATTCAACATTGAACATTGAAAACTTCTACGTGAAATATTGCTATCTTTCCATGCAACTTGATAAGGCACCTGTGACAATGCAAAGATTCTCGAAAAAAGTATTGATAAGGCATCTAATATGGTCGATTTCCCAACACCGTTTACGCCTAAAAAGACGGACACTTTAGGGTGAAACTTTAAATCTAGACGATCGATTCCACGAAACGATCGAAGCTGTAATTCTTTAACTTGTGTGACCACGAGGGAATAACCTCAAGCGCAACGGTTCTCTATTATAGTAAATCTACGGGCAAATCTTTCGTGAGATCTGTAAACTGGGTCGATCGTAGCTTGAGCCTACTGCTGCTAAAGGATCGCCAAGGCTTGCATTGCACTAATGACCTTCCAAAGACCGATCGGCTTAACCTGCATCCACTCTTATTATTGAAAAAACTAATTTTTTGATAATATTACGATAATGCACCTTAGCATATGACTCTTCCTCTTTCAGTTTTATTTGATACCTGAAGAGTTGCATGAATTAGAGCAGAAAATCTTTTCACGCTATTCCCTAACGGCTCTTGAGCAGGGGTCCCTCTTTTGGACGATCGGCAGATTGGGATGGCAACCGGATTGACGCTAGACGAAATTGCGCAACTCAGGCGTGAGTAAGGTGCATTACAATTTAGACACATAAGTTTAGACACCTAAGTTTAGACACATGAGTTTAGATACACAAGTTGATCAGGAAGAGTGGCATGAAGGTATTAGGGTCTACGGTTGAATTTAGTGAGTTTTCGGGCGATGGATTAGCGATCGGCTTGTTTGAAGATCAGGTCGTGTTGACGGGGCCACTTGCGGCGCTTGATACCAAACTATCGGGTTTGATCACTGAAGTCATTGCTGAAACCGAATTTAAAGGCAAACCGGGCAACAACTTTGCGGTGCGGGTGACGGGCTGCGATTTTAAAAAGCTGATTTTGCTGGGATTGGGTAAACCTGACGGGCTGAAGCTCGAAACGGTGCGCAAAGCTGCGGGCAAAATGGCTAAGATGGCGCGACGTGAGAAATGCAAGACCTTTGGCGTTTCGCTTCCGATTGTGAATTCCGATAGTGCAGCAACGGCGGGTGCGATCGCAGAAGGTGTTGAACTCGCGTTGTACAAAGATGTGCGATTCAAGTCTGAAAAAGATGAAAGCACGGTGGTAGAGTCCGTTCACCTCATCGGGTTTGTGGGCCAAGAAGCGGCGATCGAAAGAGCACATGTGATTTGTTCTGGCGTGTTGCTGGCTCGCGCGCTGGTTGCGGCCCCGGCCAATGTCGTCACTCCGGTTACGATGGCTGAAATGGCCCAGGGATTGGCGAAAGATTACGGTTTGGAGTTGAAAATTTTGGAGCAGGCTGATTGCGAAGCCTTGAATATGGGGGCCTTTTTGGGGGTGTCTCAGGCGTCTGATATTCCGCCCAAATTCATTCACTTAATTTATAAGCCAGCCGGAACGCCGCGCAAGAAAGTCGCGATCGTGGGTAAAGGCGTCACGTTCGACTCTGGCGGGTTGAATCTTAAAGTCGGTGCATCGTCCATTGAAATGATGAAAACCGACATGGGCGGCGCAGGGGCAACCTTCGGTGCGGCCAAGGCGATCGCGCAGCTTAAACCTGATGTCGAAGTGCATTTCATCAGTGCCGTGGCTGAAAATATGATCAGCGGAAAAGCCATGCGTCCGGGGGATATTCTCACGGCCTCCAATGGGAAGACCATTGAAATTAACAACACAGATGCAGAAGGTCGCTTAACGCTAGCGGATGCGCTGGTGTATGCAGACAAGCTGGGCCTAGATTCCATTGTGGATTTGGCGACGTTGACGGGGGCTTGCGTGGTGGCGCTTGGGAATGACATCGCAGGGTTGTGGAGTCCCAATGATGAATTTGCTAAAACACTGCTGGCGGCGGCTGAGTCGAGTGGTGAAAAGCTTTGGCAAATGCCCTTTGAGGAGTCGTATTTTGAAAGCATGAAGTCGCCTATTGCTGATATGAAAAATACGGGCGCACGGACTGGAGGGGCCATCAGTGCGGCAGTCTTTCTCAAGCAGTATGTGAAAGATACGACCTGGGCGCATATGGACGTGGCGGGTCCGGTGTGGACGGATAAGGATAAGGACTACAACCCTATTGGTGCCACGGGCTATGGCGTGCGGTTGCTGGTGGATTGGGTGATGGCGTAACCTTAAAAAAAAGGCTATCAGCTTAATATCCTGGGTCAAAAACCTGGGTGCTGATAGCGCTTTGTCACTCATCGGACAAACTTTAAACTGCGTTAAGTGAGGCGTCAGCAGCGACTACGCTTGAGACGAACTGACTAACAGCTTTAACGATTCCTAATCATTAGGAGCATTCGATCGATCGAAACATCACAGACCACACGGTTTGCTTCAAAACAAGATACTCATCTAGGGTTAAGTCACCGTCCATATAAGTTAGATAACAATGTTGGAGTGCTGACTGAGCCAGACGATAAGAGTGAGACATAGACTGGAACGAAACGGTAGAAGCTTGGGACATTACAATCAATTCTCTATTAAGAAGATATATACTGCCCAACATTAGCCAAATCAAGATTTTGAGCCAAACCACATTAACAACAATACCCATTGGGTTGGGGAGAAACTCAGGCAGAAATCGGGGAGAAATCAGGGGGCTGACTTCATGTGGCTGATTTCATGCGGTAGCCCAATCCATGCACGGTCTCAATGCAGTCATCCGCCGCCCCTGCGGCCTTTAGCTTTTGGCGCAGGGCTTTGATATGGGACTTGACGGCTTCTTCGGTGGGGGGATCTTGGAGCTGCCAAATGCGATCGATGATACCCGCCCGACTCATGACCCGTCGCCCGTTGCTCACCAACAAATCCAGCAGCGCGTACTCCTTGGGCGTTAAGTGCAGTAGCGTCGAGTCGTAATGGACTTCATAGGTTGTACTGTCCAGCGTTAGCAAACCCCAGCTTAAGCCTAGGGAGGATGCTTGAGTCCCACGACGGATTAGCGCTCGCACCCGAGCCATAAGTTCTTGGATGTCAAAGGGCTTAACCATATAGTCATCGGCCCCGGCATCGAGACCTGTGATTTTGTCGCTGATGGTGTCGCGCGCGGTGAGCATTAGGATGGGCAGGCTGAATCCACGATCGCGCAATCGACGGCACAGACTTAGGCCATCTAGCTTCGGCAACGTCACATCCATCACAATCAAATCGTAGGTCAGCGCCGTCGCCCAATCGCTCGCCATCTCGCCATCTTGGACCGTATCGACGATATATTGATGGCTAGAGAGCGCCTCTGTAATCACGTCCGCCAGTTGAACATCATCTTCTACGACCAAAATACGCATGAAATCCAGTCCAGGATACAAGTGGCTCATTGTGGGATTTGGCAGCGCAGCCCTATGGCTTGGAGCAAGTAACTGGCTATCCTATCAAAACTCAACGCAACTCGTTGACAGCAATCATCGGGTCCTGAAGTCCTATGAAATCGTTCAACATCTGACGAAAATATATGCTGATCTTACCGTAGCAGAATCCGGCAGGCGTGGGTATGTGTTTTTGAATGATCGCACTGAGCTAACGCGCTATGAGTCCGGTGTGGCTAATGTTCAGAGCGAACTGACCAAACTCCAGCGTCAACTCCAGTTAGATTCGGTGCAGTTAACGCGCTTCGAGCAAATGAAATCGTTAATTGAGCAGCGTCTCAACCTCCTCGAAAGCTCTGTGAAACTCTATGAAAAAAACGATCGAGAACTCGCCCAGCAGCAGGCGCTCACAAGTCAAAGTGTCACCTTGCGCGATCGGATTCAGCAGATTTTAGGGGAGATGGTTGATATTGAAGAATCCAATCTCAGGAGAGGACTTCAGCAATCGCAGGGTTATATTAAAAATCGATTTTTGATTGAGGGTGTGTGGATTGTGTCAGTGTTGGGCGGATTGATGTTTATCGTGTTTGCGTTTCATCAACAGTTGCGAAATCGACAAACGATCGCATCCCGGACTGAAAAGCTGCTCCAGCTTCAAGAACTTAGCGATCTCAAACTGCAATTCTTCGCTATGGCGTCCCATGAATTTCGCACTCCCTTAAGTATTATTTTAGGATCGAGTCAGCTTCTTATGAATAACCAACCGCCCGCCCAGTCCAATACCCAGTCCAATACCCAGTCCAACGTCCAGCCTGAAAGCAACGCCGAAAAGATTCAGAAAAATACGCTCCGAATTCAGTCGTCGGCAAAAGTGATGACTCAGCTTCTAGACGATATCTTGATGCTGAACCGCGCCGAAGCCGGGAAACTCCAGTGCGATCGATCGCGCCTAGAACTGATGTCGTTTTGTCTGAATCTCGTCGAAGATCTCAAACTTGCCCATCCAGAGAACTCGAATATCCAGTTCATAAGCCGATCGCGTCATCCCCACGCCGAATTTGACGAGAAGCTCTTATACGCCATCTTGAGCAATCTGCTTGTGAATGCGATCAAATATTCGTCAAAAGACAGTCTCATTCAGCTTATTTTAGAGAGCGACGATCGGCATATTATTTTTCACGTTACCGACCAAGGCATTGGGATTAGCGAGGCTGATTTGCCTCATCTATACAAACCCTTTTATCGAAGCGAAACGGTTAAAAACGTATCCGGGAGCGGTTTGGGTCTGGCGGTTGTCAAGACCTGCGTGGAACTCCATCAAGGGACAATAGACGTTACTACAGGCGAGAATCAAGGGACGTTCTTTACCGTTCGCCTGCCCATTTCAGTTCTATAGCGTCAACTAATCCCTCTAGTGTGTATTCAATCGCTTCACAATCCATTCGCCCCAGCAATTCCTCGCACGTCTTCGAGGTTTGGGGTCCAATCGAGGCAACGGCGATTCCGTCTAGCGATTCTAACCACGTTTCTCCTAGCGTTATTTCCAGCAGTTGACAGAAGTGCTTCACCGTTTTAGAACTGGCAAACGTTAGTAATGTTATTTGTTTATTTTTCAGCGCATTTATAGCGTGTCCGTCTGCTATTTTTGGGCACGCCGATTGGTACGCGGCCACTTCAGTCACGATCGCCCCGGCTGCGGTGAACGACTGGACCAGCACTTCGCGGCCTCCGGATTCGACGCGGGGAAACAGAATTTTCAAGCCTTCGAGAGGAGCGGGAAAGTGCTCAATGAGCGAATCTGCGACAAAGGTGGGCGGTGTGAAGTCCGGGTTGAATCCTCGTTTTTTTAGGAATTGCGCGGTCTTTTTACCCACGACGGCGATGTTTACGTTTGCGATCGATCGAACGTCTTGATTCAGTGTACTAAAGCGATCGAAAAAGTAATCCACCGCATTAGCAGATGTGAGAATAATCCAATCGTAGGTTTTGATATTTGCAATCGCGTGGTCTAATTCGTACCAGGTTGATGGCGGCGTGATTTCTAGCGTCGGCATTTCAATTACCGTTGCGCCGCGATCGGTGAGAAGGGTTGTAAAGGTAGGCGATTGATCCGCCGATCGGGTAACGAGAATGGTTTGGTGACGCAAGGGAAGATTTTGAGCAATGGGATTAGCAACGGATTTAGTAATAGATTGGGCAGTAGATTTAGTAATAAATTCAACAACAGGTTTAACAACAGAGTTAATAGTAGATTCAATAACGGGCCTTAAAAATTCTCGGAGTCGAACTACTTCACCGATGACAATGATACAAGGGGATAGGGATTCGCCTTTGGTGAGATGGGTGATGGTGCCGAGGGTTCCGGTCCAGATGTGCTGTTCGGGTTGTCCTGCCGATCGAATAATGGCGATCGCAGTGCTTGTTGATTTGCCTTGGCGCACGAGCAACTGGATAATATTGGGCAATGCCTTTGCGCCCATGAGAATCACCAAGGTATCCAACCGAGCGAACGTCTGCCAATCCAGATTTTCGGGGTCATGGGCGCTAAGAACGGTGAAACTTTTGCTGAGGGCCAGATCCGTGAGGGGAATACTCGCAAACAGCGGTGCGGCGATCGCACTGGAAATTCCAGGAACGAGTTCATAAGCAATCCCCGCCTCTCGGAGCGCCTGAATCTCAGACGTCGTGCGCCCAAAAATAAACGGATCGCCCGTCTTAAGCCGCACCACCTGGGTTTTGCGCCTTGCCGCCTCAACTAAAATGCGATCGATTTCCGTTTGTTTTAGACTCGGGATTCCGCCCCGTTTCCCCACATAAATCTGTTCACAATCGGGGGCCAGAATCGTGAGAATGGACGCATCTACGAGGGCGTCGTAGATGACAATTTCGGCGGTTTGGAGGAGATGGTATCCGCGTAATGTGAGGAAATTTAATGTGCCACAACCGGAGCCGACGAAGGATACAGACATGGGAATTGAGAATTAGGAATTGAGAATTTAGTACTGCGCGGCGTAAATGCGACCTGTATTAAAACCCGTTAGGTTTGGGGCACGGCATGGCCATGCCCCTACAGTCTCTGGAACCCGGATCTGTAGGGGCATGGCTCGCCGTGCCCCAAACCCAACGAGGAATAGTCAAATAGCTAGATTACTTAATTGCTAGTCCCTTAGCTTATCACTTGCGAATGAATCCTCCCGCCAGACCCCGATCGGCATCGCGTAGATGCACAGACGGCGCAATGCTATAGGCACAGGGAATCGGCGCATTCCAACACATATCTTTGTGCGCTACGGTCTCCTGTTGGACGTCTCCGCTTTGAGGGGCAAAATATTCAATGCCATTGGTTGTGCGCGTGATCCAGGTGCTCGAAAATGCCATGGGTGGTGGCAACAGCAGCGTCGATCGATGCAGCACTAGACACAGCGAAACGAGTAACAATCCGGCAGCGCCCCAGAGTCCAATTTTTTCAGGTCGATCGATTTTTGAGGATGGCTTGGTTCTTAGGGGAATTCGATCGCGATCGGTCCCAACTTTTACCCCAACTTTTACCCCAACTTTTGACCAAACTACCGCTCCACTGATGGCCAACAGCGTCAAAATGTACGGCACACTAAACCGAAAGAACGGCGACGTTAGCATCACAAAACTAATGCCCAGAATACCCATCAGACTCACCCATAGCTCCGGATAAGAGTCCAGTTTCTGCATCAAGCTCTTAACCTTCAGGCCCGATCGCCCGATCACCCCCATGCCCATAACCCCGAGCGTACTCACCAAGGCCAGAATAATGCCGATCGCCGTTATTTTCTCCTTGCTTGATGACGACCACCACGCCCCCAGCGACCAAAGCCAAGGGTTTGCGCCCGGTGGAGGAGTCCCGTACCAAGTCGTCCAGCCGTGAGTCCCTTGAGCCACCTGTGCGATCGCACTTTTAGCGGGCGTCCATGGTAAGTCTAAGCAAAGAACATTGCCGGGATAAAGCGGACAGCCGGACGTGATTAAGTTCCCGACGATCAGCGGTAGCAGTCCACACAGCGTCACCAGCCCAGTCATCAGCCACACCCGCATCGGCTGTCGCCACAGTGCAAACAGCAGCGTAATCGGCAGAAGTGGCAGGGCAATGAGTTTGAAGCTCACGGCCACTATGGCAAACATCACTGGAATCAACCGATCGCGACTCTCAAATGGCTTAAAGCCAGGTTTCTCAGCGCCCACTAGCAGCATCACCCACGCGATCGCCCCGACCAAAATCGTTACAGGCAGATCCGGCGAGGGCGAAATCAAAATCTCAGATAAGGGCTTCATAAACAGCGTCACCGGAATGAGCAACATCCCCCAAATGACGCTGAAATAATCCGCGAGTCTGGCCTGTTGTTTTTGACCCTGTTGTTGAAGCTGTTGTTGAAGCTGTTGTTGAAGAACTGATCGAACCGCGATCGCCCATTGCCCTAGCAGCAGCAAAAACGCAAACCCATTAGTCACCGCCACCGCACGCCCTTCAAACATCACCGGATTAAACGGCGTCGCTAGGGCAAACCACGCTGACGTAAAGCCTAAATTATTAAAGAGCAGCGCCAATCCCGGCACCGTGCCATAGGTTCCTAGCCACTGAATCAGGCTGTAATGGTAATAACCCGTATCGCTCCAAACCACAGGCCGATCGACCCAAGCCGCCAGCCCAACTGCCACCAATCCAGCTCCCCACAAAGCACGCTTCGAGATTCGGATCGGTGAAATTTGGATTGCCACATCGCGTGTCTCTGGGACGATCGCGGCTTTCAACTCCCGCCACTGCACCGCACTACGAATCATCACCGTCACAAACAGCGCCAATCCCACCACCGGAGACAGCGGCGTTACCAATGACACCAACAGCAACACAATCGCCGTCACTCCGAGTCCTAACCAAATCGCAATCAGCACGCGATCGAGGAGTCTATCAAGACGCCCTGGACGTAGATCCGCAAAGACCACAGAACCCAACGCTAGGGACACTCCCAGCAACAAGCACCAACTGAGCAAAAAATATAGCATTGTGACGTCCGAACGACCTAGTTCAGAACCGCAACTCCCGCCTCCGTTGCAGGCTCAACCACTGAAGAACCGGGCACAGGAGGGCAATAAGGGATTCGATCGACCGCCACAGGATGCTCTAGAGAACCCGGTCGGGTTCGCGCTTCCCACTCCTCTTTTGTAAAGTTCTCGTGGTAAGAACGCTCGGCATTTACCGTCCAGAGATCATGCCGCTCACCAAACAAATTCCGAACCGCCAGAATCGCAGTCAGCATAGAATGATCTTGATTATTATAACGATGCATTCCATTTCGACCGATGGTTTGCAAATTCTCAAATTTTGTTAGATAGTTCTGCAACACCTCTAAGTGCGCTCGATAGTCTCGATCGTAAACCGGATACGCCTTAGGCTGGCGAATCACCGTGCCATCTTCTACTTCTTCAGCCCGAGCCAACCCCAACTGCTCAATCTCACGCTTAGCCAGGTCCAGCAGCTCCGTATCAGACAGTTCCCAGAGTTCATCCCCCTCCGAACAAAAATATTCCATACCCAGACAGGTTTTCGTCTCATCCGGTACCATCGCAGCACTCCAATTCTTAAAGTTCTGAATACGACCGACTTTAACCTCAGGGCTGTGGATGTAAATCCAGTTGTCAGGGAAGAGATCCGCTCGGTTAATCACGATCGGCACAATCAAAAAATCGCGATACTTCAACGATCGGGCCGCTTCAAGGACGTCCGGAGGCGCAGGGGGCTGGAGCTGACGGACCAGTAACGTCACGGGCATACTGGAAATCACTTGTTCGGTGGGCAGTTCCACAAGCTTGCCCTCTTGCCGAACGATCGCGCTGGTGATGCGATGACCGGACCTGTTGAGTTGCACGACGCTCGACTTGAGCTGAACGTCCCCGCCTCGCTGCTTAATCTGCGCACTGAACAGCTCCCACATTTCTCCTGGACCCAGCACCGGATAGTCAAATTCCTTAATCAGAGTCTTAGTGCTGTTGACTTGAAACATCGCATTCAGCACCGCCGTCCGTAGAGAGAGTCCTTTAATCCGCTGCGCGGCCCAATCGGCCTGGATTTTTTCGCAGGGAATGCCCCAGACTTTTTCCGTATAGGTTTTAAAAAAAGTCTTAAATAACCGTCGCCCAAATCGATTCGTCACCCAGTCTTCCAGGCTTTCTTCCTGCTTGAGGGGCAGCACTTTGACCTTGAGGTAGCTAAGTAAAATTCGCGCACTTTCCCGCAATCCCAAATTCTTCAGCGTGTCCATCATCTGCAACGGATAGCTAAAAAACTTCCCGTCATAGTAAATCCGCGACAAACGCGGCACCTTAATGAAACGGCTCCCCATGACTTCTTGCCAGAGCTGGTTCACTTCGTCCACTTTGGTAAAGAAGCGATGTCCCCCAATATCAAACCGATAGCCCTTGTACTGCTCAGTCCGCGCGATGCCTCCCACCTGGTCTGAGGTTTCTAGCACAACAGCCCGAGTGCCGCGCTTCACCAATTCATAGGCTGCCGTTAGTCCCGCTGGCCCGCCTCCCACGATGAGGACAGATTTTGGGGCTGGTTTTGGGGCGGGCTGACTGGGATTGAGTTCAACATTCGATCGCATCTGAGCTTACCCTGAGTGTAATGGACGAGGAACCTGGAGAGAAAGAGCGTCTTAGCCATACGTTTTAGCAATACGTCTTAGCGATCACTATCTTGTAAACTCGCCGTTGCAAACTCAACCCTGGGGGAATTGAGGGGCTGGATTTGGGCTGGAGACCGAAGCGTTTTTCGGTGGAATACCCAGTACTGCCCTGTTCCAATCATAAAGGCAAGGCCACTATAAGCATAGTAAAGCCAATGCCAGGGAATGACTCGCAGCGCAAAGCTCAAGCCTCGCTTTGCCCAGAAGAATTGATAGACCGACGCATTGAGTCCAATGAAGGCCAAACCCAAGGCGATCGCCCCCAGTAGGAACGGCGTCCACCACATCGCCAGCGCCGCCAATCCCACCATGGCGTACACCGAAATGATACTCAACCGACTCGTCGTGTCGAGATTGAGATCGTTGACCAGACTGCGATCTCGCCAAATCAACCGAGTCCAAGGCAACGCGCGATAGAAAAAATCAGCCTTCAGCAACGATCGAATGCCCCAGCGCTTCAGATGCTTGACCTGCATCTGCTTATCTAAGGCAATGCGATAGCCGAGGCGCGTGAGCCGATACCCAAGTTCAATATCCTCAATAGACGGATGACGGTAGCGCTCATCAAAGCCGCCCGCCTGCCAAAACGCCGACGGGCGAATGGCCCCGCAGGCTCCCCAGAAGGTCGAGGCGTTGGTTCGGGCGCGCTGGTGGGTGTAGTGATGCAGGAGGTTTTTGTACTGCGATAGAAAGTTGGGTGAACCGGGCTGGTCATCATAGGATCCAATCATGGCATCCCACGGCGACCCTTCCTCAAACCCGCGCTGAATCTGGTAGAGCGTCTCTAGGCCCAGCGCCACATCCGCATCCAGAAAGAATAAAATATCACCCACTGCCGCCTGCGCTCCCACATTGCGAGCCTTCGCGGGTCCAGCATTGTGAGTCAGTTGAATCACCCGATGCCCCGATCGAGTGGCCAATACCGCCGATCGATCGTCCGACCCATCAATCACAATGATCACCTCATGGGCGAGAGAACCATAGCGATGGACCGCCTCCAGGCATTGCGCAAAAGCGATTCCACCCTGATACACCGGGATGATCATCGAAATCTTCAATGTTGGCCGCATTAAAAAGGTCATAGAGCCTGAGTGAATTACTGAGTCAGCAGCTTGAGATTGGTTTACCGAATCGACTGGATTAGAACTGCGTTTACAATTATTGATGCATTTGTGATCAAAATCCTAGGCTAGCGAGAGATGCGCGGTCGTCTTCCTTCTGGATACTTCATAAACTCTTTACCTAAAAACAGAAATTTTTGAGGGTAATCCCGGAAAGGCCAGGGAACGATCGTTTAGAAATTGAGTAGACCTCAAAAAATTACGGATAATGTGAAGGAATGATAAACTTAGTATCCGATGAAATCTCAGTAGAAATCTGGAGGCTAGAGTTGATCGGGGTGTGAGGTTGACAGCTTCATTCGACCATAGTCTCAAGTCCCCTAACCTGCAATCAAGTTCTCTCTTAGGACAGACGAAATGCGTCGAATGAAGCGTCGATCGACTTGATCTTTGAGAAACCAAAGTAGCGGCTGAAGGACAGGAGCCGTCATGGAAAAATCGCCATAGCTCCCCACTGCTCTTCCGTTGCCTAGGTTGAGGAGGCTGAGGGCATTTAGAGAGGAGTCTTTCTGAGATGGGTTTTGATTCAAAGGCAGATTTAGCGCGGCTCTGCGTAGGTTTTGGGCAAGCGGCTTGCCTTGGCGAACGGCGAAAACTCCTGACTTTGGGACGGGAAATTCCTGAATGGACGCAATATCACCGGATGCAAAAACCTGCGAGTGTGAGGTCGATCGCAGCGTCGATTCCACGGCAATAAACCCCCGATCGTCCGTTGCCAATCCTGATCGGCTGACCCATTCTGGCGCAGTGGCCTGGGTTACAAAAATGACCGCATCAAAGCAGTGCGTCATTAATGGGGGAGTCGTCCCATTCGTGAGGGTCTGCTGATAGCTCAGCTTCACATGGTTTTTGTGCTGTGTCGCATTTGTGATGGTTGCATTCGGTGTGATGTGAATCTTTCGACTTGCTAAAGTTTTAGTGAGGAAATTTTGAAACGGGAGGTTGGCGCTAGGTGCGATCGTGTTGCCCTGACAAAACAGGTTAATCTCCAGCGGTGGTTCAGTCCAGCGTGCGTTTAGATTTAGCGCCACTTCAATGCCACCGAGTCCTGCGCCGACAATGGCGATCGACTGACCGTCACGACCCAATTGATCGTCACGACCTGATTGATTTTGGGATTCAAATCGTTGCCATTGGTCCAAAAACTGCGCCAACGGTTTCACGGAAAAAATGCGATCGCCCAAGATCACTCCCGGCGGCAACAGCGGGACACTTCCCGTATTAATCGACAACACCTCAAACCCGATCGCCTCTCCCGATGCGCAGATTACCTGCTGCTGGTCCAGATCTAGAGCAATGGCTTCAGTTTGGGTCAATATCGCCCCCGATCGCCGAGCCAACTGCTCCACATCGATTTGACAGTCCTCCCGAGCATAATGCCTTGACAAGTGGCCTGGAATCATTCCGGAGTACAGCGCATGAGTCCCAGGGTGAATCACCTGAACTTGCACCTCTGGAATGGGATGACGCGCTAGATAGTCCAGTGCGATCGCATGGCTATGGCCGCCGCCCAGCATTAAAATTTTTGTCACAAAGCTCTGGAATTAATTAGGAAATGGCCGATCGAATGGCGTCTGGATCGCGAAAACCAACGGCAACCGCAACGCCATCTTTCACAAATAATGGACGCTTAAGCAGCATGGTGTCTGCCGTAAAGGCATCAATCCACGTTTCATCGTCCCAATTTTCCTTCTCTGCATCCAACGTGCGGTAGGACTGTCCTGAGGTATTCCGCAGTGGCTTGTTGCCAAGAGCGCCCACCCACGAAGCGATCGCCGATCGTTCTGGAGGCATCTCTCGGGTATTCACAAATTCGTGGGGAATCTTGTGGCTATTGAGCCAAGTTAGGGCTTTTTTGCAGGTGCCGCAGTTGGGGATGCCGTAGATCTGGAGAGGCATGGGCGTTGAACTCGAATAGAACAAAACTGCGCACATCAATGCTGCGTAGCTATGATCCAGCGTAGCATTTTTGGGGACACCCATGGCTGGTGGTGTCAGCTTCGGATGTGGGTATTCTATAGAGGGAATTCGGGTGATGGATGTATGGGAGCAATCGAACGCTATGGCAGAACAATCCAGTCAAACTAACCCTTCAATGGACCGGGCCGCTCGATGGAAGCCAATTCCCCCCTCGCCCCCGCTGCCGTTTTATCTGCTGAAAGCGATCACTCTTTTTGGGCTGGTGGGGATTCCGTCGGGGCTGCTTGCGTCGGTCCAGTTGACCCTCAGCGTCGGGATGGATGTTAAAAACAAAATTCTTCCGTTTTGGTACCATTCGCCGATCGCCGTTGAGATTCCGTGGTTATTCTTCACGCTGTTGGCCGTTTTTGCCATTGCCATGTCTCCCTGGGCGATCGCATTGCTGATCCGGACGCACCATCCGATTAGCACGATGACGACCAGCACCCTGGCTCAATATAGTCCTGAAGCCCACCGGATTCTCCAACGCATTGCTCAAGAGTCGGCCATAGCGCTGCCTACCCTGGTGCTGATTGACAGTCCGCTTCCCATCGCATTGTCCTACGGGTTTGGGCCTAAGTTTGCGACGATCGCCGTCAGTCAAGGCATCCTCACCGCCCTAAATGAGAGTGAAATCGCCGCCCTCTATGCCCAAGAAATCGCCCATATCGCCCACTGGACGACGCCGCTGCTTTCTGGGTCCGTTGTGCTTCAGGCGATGCCGTACTTGGCCTATATTGCGGCTGCTCGGTTGGGCGATCGAGGGTTGATGTTATCTAAGCGATCGTTTCGGTTTGCGATCTTGGGCGAACTGTTAAAGGTTATTTCAAGTCTCTGTGGACTGGCCGCATCCGGATTTTATGGTCTGTATTGCGGCGTTCGGTGGACGGGACTGTGGCTCTCTCGATCGAGAACGTATTACAGCGATCGAATCGTTTGCAATGGGACGGGAAATCCCAACGGACTGGTAAAGGTGCTGCTAAAACTTACGCAGGCGACCCGAAAAGCGATCGTGATGCATGGGTCTATACCGATGGATTTGGAATTGCTGGAACCCTTGCTGCCGATCAATCTTGACGAATCGCTCAGTGTGCGCAAAGTGAAGTCGATCGGAGCCGTTAAAGTCGATCGGTGGTGGGAAATCAATCAATCCCAAATCCCGCTTTCTGTCCGGTTTTCCAGATTAATGCTGACCGCTCGCTCCTGGCAAATCAAACCGCTCTTCGATAGGCCAGAACAACCCTGGAACCGGACGTTGGGTGCATCTGTTCAGACTTGGGCAAAGCCGTGGTTTTGGGCTGTAATTGGCTATGCGATCGCATGGGTTCTTTGGGGAATGGGTTGGATCACATATTTATTAGGCTGGAGTCGGCTGGCTTGGCTGGGGAGTGATTATGATTTATTTTTGGGCTTGCCACTCTTAGGCTTTGGCCTCGGGACGTTTGTTCGGTTCAACGCATTCTTTCCGGATCTCCCGGCCTTATTTCTCCGCGTTGACGATCGCAGTGGAATTTCTGAACGGATTACATCTATCAATGGGAACGACAACGGATTGTCTCCAGAGCAAGTGATGCTAACTGGAACACTCGCCGGACGATCGGGAATTGCGAACTGGCTGGCCCAAGACCTTTGGCTGATTACCGATCAAGGCGATCATATTGCCCTCCACGTCACGTCAAAAACTGGACCGTTTGGCATGGGTTTGGCCCGATTGTTAAACCAATGGTCTATTGCTGAATCTATTGGTCAATCGATCGTCGTCTCCGGCTGGCTGCGGCAAGGCGTGACTCCCTGGATTGATGTCGAAGCCGTCCGAATCGGATCCCGCGTTATTCGGAGTGAGCATCAATTTGCGACGGTGATGATTGGAGCGATCGGCGTTGCGATCGGGTTATATATTGCGTTGTAGGGGCGCAGAACTAAAAATTGGGTTTGGAGAAGTCAGGACGTCTTGCATACACTTGCGTACAATATGGGGATTCTCTACCTATTTTCCAGGGACTGCGAACTATGTCTACGCCAGAATTACTTAATGCACAGTTGGAGGCTTTTCGGGCGGCGGGGCGCAATCTTCAGCTTGATCCGTTGGTGACGCGGAAGGATTTGGCGCGGCTTGGGGTTGAGTATCAGTTGGAGCTAGTGGATGAGTTGGAGTCGGCTATTGAGGACTCGGTGGGGCAGGATAATAAGTTGGTGTTTACGGGACATCGGGGTTGTGGAAAGTCTACGTTGTTGGCGGAGTTGGGGTTTCGGTTGACGGAGACGGGGCGATATTTTGTGGTGAATTTTTCGATCTCCGACACCATTGAACGATCGGCGGTGGATCATGTAAATATTTTATTTTCCATGGCGTTGCAGCTATTGGAAGCGGCGGAAAGTCGGCAGGTGAAGCTGAAGCCGGGAATTAAGAAGGAACTTTACCACTGGCTGGGGAAGCATACGCAGACCGAATCGAAGGCGGTGGAGGCGGAAATTGAGACGAGTGGTGAGGCATCGCTGGAAGGTGGGATTCCGGGGATTTTGAAGTTTTTGGCGGCGGTGAAGTCGAAGCTGAAGGTGAATTCGGTCATTCGCAATGAGATTTCGGTGGAGTTTGCGCGGAAGATTTCGGAGTTGATTACTCGGATTAATGAAATCCAAACCTACATTGAGAATGCAACGGGGAAGGAAGTCGTGGTGATTATTGATGATTTGGACAAACTCGACCTTGCTGTAATCGAAAGTATTTTTATTAAAAATATTCAGCCGCTCCTAGACCCGAACTGCCGAATTATTTATACCGTTCCGATCGCAATTTTACGAGAAGTGTCGATTATGCGCGGCATTGAGCAGATGGTGAAGCAGATCTATACGATGGGAGTGACGAAGTTCTTTACAAAGAAAGACGTGCGGGATGTGACTCGGGTTCCGAATGCCGAGTACGTTGCAATGTTTGAAAGGGTGATCGATCGGCGCATTCCGATCGCACTGATTGAGCCGGATGTTAAGCGACAAATTGTTCTGAAAAGTGGCGGCGTGTTGCGAGAATTGATTCGGATTGTCGATCGGTGCTGTGATAAGTGTCTACAACAAATTCGACGACAGTTAAAACGACCGAGTTCTGATGCGTTGCCGATCGTGAATCAATCGGTGCTCAATGAGGTGATGACGGATTTCCAAATTGATTTGGCTCGGCCCTTGGGTAAGGTTGATTTGGCATCATTGAAGCAGGTCTATGAGGATATGAAACCGAGTGATACAGAGAATCAACGGTTTTTAGACTTGTTGCATGGCTTGTATGTTTTAGAATATCGGAATGCGTTGCTGTGGTATGACTTGCATCCGATCGTGAAGGATTTACTAGTCGCAGAAGGGGTTATTTAGATGTCCAAGATGCCCTTTGAATTTGATAAGGAGACTGAGGCGATTTATGACTCGCTGATTTCGTTGATCGAAAATAGTCAAGGGCAGTTGGCTCCGATCGTGGTGGGCTGTGATGAGGTGCGGCTGCGGGAGCGGGTGATTGAGCGGTATGAGCGGGAGGCAAAGGATGCGAAGGTTCAGCCTTATCGAGTGATGTTGGGGGCAGAGCCGAGTTTGCGGGCGGGTTTGGCGGAGGTGGTGGAGCGGGAGGCGTATTTGCAGGCGGGCGGGGATGCCGTGTTTACGGTGTTGGGGGCGAATACATTGTTGCGGGTGAAGCTGCGGGATGAAGATACGCAGAGTGAGGTGGAGAAGTTTTATGGGTATTTGCAGTGGACGCGGGAAGGGTTACGGGAGTTTCGGTATCCGATCGTCCTGTGGGTGAGCATCCGGATACTGCGGGAGATGGGACGACGGGCACCGGATTTTTGGAGTTGGCGGAAGGCGAGTTTTCAGTTTGGGACGGAAGATGAGCGATTGGCGGAAATTAATCGAGAACCGATCGAAGCTTCAAATGATCTTACAGATGATGAAACGTTGCCGCCGTTAGATGAATTGCTTCAGGAGTTAGAAGAATTGAAGGCTCGATCGCCCGATTCTCTAAACTTGCCAACGCTCTATTCAAAGATTGGGAAGGTTTATGCGCAGCAAATTAATCGTGGAGAGTCAAAAGACTTAGAGGTTGATCGATCGGCTGCGATCGAGTATTTTGAGAGGGCGATCGAGGGGATGAAGGCGATCGGCAATGCTGAAAGAGAATCTGATAACCTCTTCAATTTAGGATCATTTTTGAGGAGTCAATCAAGATACGTAGATGCGATCGAAATTCATCAGAGGTCGGTCGAAATTGCACAAAACCAGCAATTCAAGAGAAATCTCTCTCATTCTTTTAGTCATTTAGGGAGTTTGTATTACTACTTAGGAGATAGTCACAAAGCTATTTATTATGGTGTGAAAGCATTGGAAATCCACCAAGAGCTAGATAATAAAAAGTCTATTTCAGGTGAACTCCATAATCTTGGAAATTATTATAGTGTCCTTGAGAAATATCAAAAAGCGATCGAATATTACTCACAGGCAATTGAAATTGACAAAGAAACGTGCGATCGGAAAGGTGAGGCTATCACTTGGACTGTATTGGGTAGTTGTTACTGTAATCTAGGTCAATATCAAAGATCGATTAATTTTCAGGAAGCAGCACTTCCTATTCATCAAGAATTTAGGAATCGGGCATTTGAACAGGAGTCCCTACGAAATTTAGGTGTAGCTTACACAGCTCTCGGATTCCCTCAGAGAGCACTGGAATATTATCGGCAGGCACTAGAGATTTGTCAGGTGATTGGCAATCGAATGTCAGAAGCGAATTGCCTGTACGGAATGGCAGATGCACTCGCAAAACTCGATCGACCTTTCGAGGCTCTAGGCACTTATAGAAAAGCGCAGGCCATTTTTGAAGAGATTCCGTTGGAACATATGGTCAAACAGTGTAAGGACACCATCAGTAATCTCAATAAAATTATTCCTGTTCAGTCCACACCCTTTCCTGATATCCCCAAGCGCAAGCCGAAGACGAAAATGTCGCCTTTGCTTTGGTGGTTGAAACGGTGATTGACTAGGATGGAATAGCGTAAATAAGATCTGTATCAAAATCCATTGGGTTTGTGGCACGGCATGGCCATGCCACAAACGATCTCTGAAACCCGGATCTGTAGGGGCATGGCTCGCCGTGACCCAAACCCAACGAGAAGAAGTTGAATCAACCGCAACGCCCTCACTTCTACATTTAAAACTGGATCTCCTGTTTGCCATCGGTAAAGGTCACATCTTTGATGCCCCATTCTTTGCGTTGCACAACCGTCTCTCGCATCGCCCCAAAAAATGACATCTGCTCACAACTCGACATTGATTTAAACGATCGCGGTCCTCCCGAGGGCAACCTTAGGACGATCGTCGCCACTTCACCTTGGGACGTCACTCGATAATCAGTAATCGTAAAATCTGCCGTATTCGCCCGGTTCAACACCGACCCGATCGCCCGATCCATTGTTTTTTCCTTCGGTAATTGCTCTGTCTCCTTCACCAATTGGTTACAGTTACGGTCCATGTGATAGACCGCTATTGGAATTGTCGTTGCTGATGTTGTTGTGGCTGACGTTGTGGCTGACGTTGCGGCTGACGGTGTTGCTGATGTGGTAGGTGCGATCGATGGTTGAGGCGTGGGCGACAGCGACGTGGGTTTTGGTCCCGATGGGGGAGTGCTCGGCGGGGTAGATTGGGCGGTGGTGGGCGGCGTGGATGGCGGCGTGGTCGTAGAGGTGCAACTGACCAACGTTAACCCTAAAAATAGCGTCGCATAGCGGATAAATACGGGCATCATAAAATGATCGACTCCTAAAAAATATCAAGGATTAGCTGGCTCTGGCTAGCCCGATGATGATTGTATTTTAGCGACGATCGCTCAATCTCTGCATCGAATCTCCACAACCCCACTCCATAATTACAAAAATATTCATCACCGGATTCATCAAAATTCGGGAATTGTGCGTCTAAACATTGTGTATTGAAACCTTCAGGGGTAGCATAAGTTTAGCGGTGCCGATCGAACGCACCGATGTTGTAATTCATCACTTGACATGGACCAAAGTCCATCACCCTCGAAATCACCTTCAGGTTTATCATGCCATACGTGCTCAAACCACTGCTCAAATTTCTGCCCAGATTACGATTCAAATAGTCTTCAAAACATTCGTAAAACTCGTTAGCTGGAGGGCTAACCTAAATCTTCCAGCTAGTGGGAGATATTTTAGGTAAAGCCATGCTGACCCAAGAAGGATCTGTTGCCCTCAACGAGATCAAAGACCTTAATCGTCTTAAACTCGAACTCAATATTCTCCCTCCCATTGACGTCGGAGACTATATTGCCGACCTTCCCAGCGATCGCCGTGCCATTGCCTTTCGCGTGCTCAACAAGGATCGGGCCACTGCTGTATTTGAATATCTCGACCCAGAGGTGCGCGAAGAACTCATTGGTGCGCTACATGATGTGCAGGTCCGTCACATCATTGAAGAAATGCGCCCCGACGATCGCGCTGAACTCTTTGATGAACTGCCCGCTGGCGTCGTCCGTCGCCTGATCGAAAATCTTAGCCTCGGCGAACGACAAGCCACAGCGACGATTTTGGGGTATGCCGAAGGGATGGCAGGACGGCTCATGACCACCGAATACGTGCGTCTTCGCGAAGGCTTAACGGTGTCTGAAGCGTTGGAAAAAATTCGGGCAAACGATCGCGATAAAGAAACTGTCTACTATGCCTACGTCACCGATGACAATCGCAAACTCGTCCGAGTCGTCTCGCTCAGACAGCTTTTGTTTTCGCTTCCCAATGCGTACATTCGGGATGTCGCCAGCGATCGCGTCATCAAAGTCCAAACCGAAACGCCCCAGGAAGAAGCCGCTCAGGTGATGAAACGCTACGATCTGTTGGCGGTTCCAGTGGTCGATCGCGAAGATCGTCTCGTCGGTATTTTGACGATCGATGACATGGTGGACATCTTGGAAGAGGAAGCCACCGAAGATTTCCAAAAAATAGCAGGCGTCAGCGGCGATGAATCGTCCCTCTCCAGCCCCATCGACAAACTCAAAAACCGTCTGCCCTGGCTCCTCGGCACCATGGCCCTTTACATTGGCGCATCGAGTTCTATCTCACCCTTCCAAGACACCATTAAACAAATTCCCGTTCTAGCCGTGATCATGCCACTGTTTTCCAATACGGGTGGAACCGTTGGGATTCAGGCGTTGACTGTGACCATTCGATCGATCGGTCTCGGCGAAGTCGCCCCCGAAGACACCCTCGAAATCCTCAAAAAAGAGTTCCTTGCTGGACTCGGGACAGCCCTTTCCCTGGGCACGACCATGGTTCTGTTGTCTTTCATCTGGACGAAGCCTGAGGAACGTTGGGTTGCATTGGTGGCGGGTATTGTAATGGCGACGAATACGTTGATCGCCGTGACCCTAGGAACGTTGTTGCCTATTGGGTTGAAGCGAATTAATTTAGATCCAGCATTGGTTAGTGGTCCATTGGTCACAACCATGCTGGATACCATTGGCTTTATCTTGTTCCTCACGTTGATTAGTGTGTGTCTCAACGTGTTTCATTTCCCAATCTAATCTGGGTTTGCGAGGTTTAGCGATCAGGCTAACACTGTCGAACTTAGAAGTCTCAAAGCGTTTGTGGGGAGAAGGGTCTGGGCTTGTGTCAGGAGTTGCTGGACGATCGGACGAGTGGCTCCATTGCTGAACAGTGCCGTAATAGGTTCGAGGCTGCTGGCGAGGACGTTGCTGGCGGTGGGTTTGGAGAGCGATCGGGCGAAGGTGTCGGCGATCAAGGTATGCACTTGGGTTGTCGGATGGAAATCGTCCCAGTAAAAGAAACCTTGGGGATTTTTAGGGTTATTGGCCAGTTGCTTGATCAGGGGATCGGTAAGATTGGTAAACCCAAATTCCTGAGGACGTTTTGCAATAGATTCACCCAGGGAAAACAAGTCTACTTGAACAAGATCGACGTTTGAGGATTTGGCCCGCAGCGATCGTTCCAGTTGTGCCAGAGTTTTTTCCAGAACAACGTTGAATCCGATGGAAAAAGCCGTTGCCACTAGACTGGTGCCTTGCTGAATCGGCAATGGCGTGCGTCCGAGGTTAGGCAGATTGGCGATGGCAATGGTCCCTGCGCCTTGGAGCGCGAGATTTGTAACGGCGGTGGCGATGTTTTGGACACTTTGAACGATCGCGCCAGAGAGCGTAATGAAGCTTTCGAGATTCCCCATCGCTAGCCCTTTAAACAAAGTCGGCGGCAAAGTCAGAAAATCATTTCCGCCCGCAAACACGACATAGAGCGATTTCGGGTTTGCCCCTTTGGGATTGAGCGCCGTGAATGCATCCACTTCATCCAACAATCCCGGCAGCTTGATGGGTGAGGTGTTCCCAGCTAGCAGCGATCCCACATTCAGTCGTCCTGTCGTCGCTCCGCCCACGGCAAAGTTCAAAACTTGAGTGGAGTTCAATCCCAACTTGGGTGCAAACTGATCGATCCAAATCGGTCCATTGGAAAACCGACCTTGAAAATAGGGAAACGGTGGAAACACGCCACCCAGAGCTTTTGATAAATTCCCTATGTCTGAGAGACTATCCCCAAATATCACGATTTGCTCATAATTTCGAGCGCCAATGGTATTTTGAGGATTGATCGCGATCGGATTATTTTGACCAAGATTCGATCGATGAAAAGCTTGATAAGTATTGTGATAGCTATTGGAATAACGCTGACGACTGTGCTTCCATGGGTGGCGGGAGGCATCAGAATACGATCGGGCAGCACATTGATTAATTGGGGGCATAAAAATCTCCAAATCTCCAGAAAAAGTCAAAGAAATTGAGCAAAATAAGCGTTAATTCATCCAACAATTCAAAGCAAGTTCTGAGTGTCGAGTAACGCTCCTTAAGCATATACGGACAACCCAAATCCAGGATCTCAATCCCTTATAAGAAATACTAATTAAATTTCATGAAAAAAGAAATATCCCATGCCCTACGATAGACTTTGAATTCATCATTCTCAATTCAACATTCCCATGCCTCAATCCTGGAATCGTCGTCATATCCTATCGCTGTCTGACTTTTCCCCTTGGGAATATGACACCATATTGCAGACGGCCAATAGTTTTCGAGAGGTGCTCTCTCGCCGCACCAAGAAAGTTCCGACGCTCCAAGGTCAGGTGATTACCAATCTGTTTTTTGAACCCTCGACCCGCACGCGAAGTAGCTTTGAACTCGCAGCCAAGCGGCTCTCCGCTGACATTCTCAACTTCTCCCCCGGTAGCAGCTCCCTCAGCAAAGGCGAAACCATTCTCGACACCGCCAAAACCTACCTGGCGATGGGCACCGACATGATGGTCATCCGGCACCAAGAAGCGGGCGTCCCAGCGGCGATCGCAGCGGAAATGGACCGACTCAATTCCGGCGTGGGCGTGCTCAATGCAGGCGACGGGCAACATGAACATCCATCGCAGGCGTTACTGGATTTATTTACGATGTGTACGTTTCTGGATGCGGACAATCCTCGTTTGGAGGTGTTGAAAGGGAAGAAAATTGCGATCGTAGGCGATATTTTGCATTCTCGCGTGGCCCGATCGAATCTCTGGAGTTTGACGGCTAGCGGCGCTGAAGTGCATCTTGCCGCGCCTCCGACATTGTTGCCCGCCGCGTTTCAGGATTTTGTTAAAGGCGATTCGTTGGAGCGTCATTTATATGTTCATTGGACATTAGATCCTGCTATTGAAAATGCGGATTTTGTGATGACGCTGCGGTTGCAAAAAGAGCGGATGACGAGCCATTTGTTGCCCAGTCTGCGGGAGTTTCATCAGCAGTTTGGGATTACGCGCGATCGGCTTAAGGTCTGTGATCCGCGAGTGCGGGTGATGCATCCGGGACCCACCAATCGCGGCGTAGAAATTACGTCAGATGCAATGGACGATCCTGAACTGAGTTTGGTGTCGCAACAAGTGACAAGCGGTGTGGCGGTGAGAATGGCGTTGTTGTATCTGATGGGCGGGGCGCGATCGTAAAGTCTGTGTATTAAAATAAATTAAAATGAGGATCGCTATTAGATCACTGATTCGTTGGGTTTAGGGTTCGGCGAGCCAAACCCCTACAATCTCTTCAAAGATAGATCTGTAGGGGCATGGCTTGCCGTGCCCCAAACCCAACGAGGAGTTGAATCGCTGGGTTATTTAAGCCGCAGACTACTAATCAAGTCCCATTATTGTTTCAGCTATGAAGACTCCCGATTCTTACGCCATTACTTTTGCGCCGCTAGACCTAAATGAGGCGTACCATCTTGCGGATGATGGGGCGAATGGGGCGATCGTTTTGATGAGTGGCATGGTGCGGAATCAGACGGAGGGAAAGCCTGTGGACTGTCTGGAATATCAGGCGTATGAACCGATGGCGATTAAGGTTTTCCAACAGATTTGTACTGAAATTCGCAACACTTGGAATGATGTGACCCATGTGGTGATTCATCATCGAACGGGGAAACTGGCGATCGGTGAAATTAGTGTTCTCGTTGCGATCGGCGCTCCTCATCGAAGTGAAGCCTTTGCGGCCTGTCAGTATGCCATAGACACCCTCAAACACAATGCGCCTATTTGGAAAAAAGAACACTGGAGCGATGGCAGCAGTAGTTGGGTCAGCATTGGGGCTTGTGAACAGAACGATTGCTGAAATAATTTAAAATCAATTTTTGATTTCTGGCTTACACTAAGGGTAGCGTTCGGTTAGATGCGAATCTGTATCGACCGACGGTTGACGGCTAGGTTTAACTTGTTCAGGCGATCGCGTTTCCCATGCTTCTAACGGCTGATCTTCTGTTGAATTATCAACGATGTAACCGTCGTGCATTTTTAGATGTTTACGGCGATGCTTCCTTGCGGGACGAACGAAGCGATTATATTGTGAAACTGATTCAGGACAGCGCCGACAATCAGCGATCGGTCTTGGCGAGTATTGAGAGCACCCTTGAAACCCAATCCGTCCGACCAACCTATGAATTTCGGGACTGGCAGGCGGGGTTTGAGGCGACGGTGGTGCTGATGGCGGCGGGAGTGGAGTGCATTTCTCAAGGGGTGCTATTGGCGGACGAAAAAGGTGTGACGTTGATGAGCAAGCCGGATGTGCTCATTAAGCAGCCTGGAGACTCCAAGTTTGGCGATTGGATCTATACGCCCGTCGAAATCAAACTCAGTAAGCGATCGAAGTCTGAGTATCAGGTCATTACCGCCTATCATTTCAAGGTTTTGGCGGCTGTCCAAGAAGCGTGGGGCGAATCGGCGCAGATGTATTTGCGGGATAAAGGGGCGTCGGAGGTGGACCTTTGGGAGATGGTGCCTCGAATGGAGGAAATATTGCATGAGTGCATTGAACTGTTAACTCATGACGTGGAACCCGAAGTTTTCATATCGCGAAATCGGTGCAGCCTATGTCATTGGTACAGCCATTGTTACGATATTGCAAAAGCAACAGATCACTTATCGCTGCTGCCTGGAATTACCCAAAGTCGATATTCCGAGTTAGTTAACCTCAACGTAACGGATTTGCTAACGTTGTCTAATCTCAATCCCCTCCTGTTAGAAAATACACCAGGATTCGGGCTAGATGCGTCGCGGAAGCTGGTGCGGCAGGCACAGTCCAAGCTTACCAATAGTGCCTTTCCGACGAGTTCTTTTCCGACCTCCTTAGCTGGACTGAATCATTTGCTCACGGTGGAAATCCCTACTTCGCCCATTGAATTGTACTTTGATATTGAGTCAGAACCGTCGTTAGATTTGATTTATTTGCATGGTGTTTTGGTGGTCGATCGAATACAGGGAACGGAGGTGTTTCATGCCTTGTTGGCTGAGAATGCAGCGGGTGAAGAACGGGTATGGCAAGAATTTTTAGATCTCGTGTGGGCGTATCCAACTGCGCCCATTTTTCATTTTTGTCCCTATGAAGTCCAGACCGTAAATAAACTCGCTCGACAGTACGGCACGCCGCGCGATCGAATCGACCCGCTGATGCCCCGGTTTGTGGATTTGCATGAACGGGCGAATCGGCTAGTAACGCTTCCGGTGGAGGGGTATGCACTAAAATCAATTGCTCGGTGGATGGGGTTTGATTGGCGCGATCAGAGTGCGAATGGGGCGCAGTCGATTTATTGGTATGCGCAGTGGTTATCGAGCGGCGATCGACAGTTTTTGGATTCGATCGTCATGTATAACG
>JAYUJY010000095.1:0-1659 GCA_043764895.1 Synechococcales cyanobacterium
GGAATAATTGAAGAGTATCTGATACTTTTCTGAGTGTAGACAGAATACCCGGAAACAACCACTGCACTTGATAACTAATCTAGCGATCGCTATCTAGACTGACTGACCTAAGACGTGCGAAAAAGTTGCTCCGAAACTGCATAGCTTGCTGAGGAAAACGATCGCCCTCAACCGCATTCGATCGGTGAAGCGCTCGATCCATCCGGTGGCCTATGCCGTGGCCCAGTGGCCGATCGCGCTTTCAATTGATGCCGCGATCGATGACCTGGTTAAAGCTCCGATCGATACCCAGTCATGTGTCGAGGGTTTGTCCTTGGCTCATCTAAGGTTGACTCTCGGATTCTATGTCAGGGCATATTTTGAAAGGTTGATGGCTGACTGAAATAACAGATGAAACTTCGATCGAGTTATGGCGAATGCTGGGAGAAAGGATAAAAAATGAATAAATGATTGCTAAAATCATAAAATTAGGAGTAGGCTATGGAATAGAAACAGACTGTACCCAATAGATGAGCGCGAGAAAGTGACGTACTTTATCCCGTCGTTCGTTGTTCTGTTCAGTCTTCATGTCATTCATTTATTTCGATTACAAAATGGATCTCAACTGAGGTTCAGGAATGGGGATACCTGCGTTATCTAGACGATCGCATAGCTATCCTATGGTCTGTATTGAACTCTTGAAAAAGGAGTGACGGCATGGTTCACCCTAAAAAACCTGCTAACAAAATCCTGTTTTCAGAGGTTGATGCGTTGGCGTTGGCTTCCGAGAATTTACCCGCGATCGTGAAACCTCCGCCCGAGTATGGAACGTCACGTCAGGTCGTCGATCGTCTTTATGTCCGACTCACATTCTTGATGGAGGAACGGAACTATGACTATTCAGATTTAGCTGATTATCTAGAAAGTGGTTTGGGAATAAAACTGACTCCTGTAACTGTCAGAAAGTATATGAACGCCATCAAAAAGGAGCGGCGTAAATCTAAACTAACAGTGACACAGCCAAAAGAAGTTAAGGAGTCAACTCCACTAGCTACCCCGATCGTTGAACCCCTGCTCGAAGTCGAAGCACCCCCGATCGCTCCGGTAATTGCTCCGGCGATCGTTGAAGCAGCCCCGTCTGAAATCCAATCGCCACTCCGTCCCGGTGAGTGGAGCCATGCTGAATTACGTAAACACTTTAACAAGTACTAAATCGGAGCTTGACTATGGCAGATGTACATTTGATTGATGCTGAAAAAGGGGGCGTTGGTAAATCCCTCGTGGCCCGCACCTTACTGCAACTATTTCTCGATCGCGAATGCCCGGTCGTCCCGATGGAAGCCGATCGTAGTAACCCCACGTTTTCTAATATCTATGGCGAACAGGTATTGCCTGCGATATTTTCAGAAGACCGAGAATACGAAGATGCGCCCGACGCTGTATTTGATATCGCCCTGCAACCCCCGTGATTGTCGATCTCCCCGCCCAGGCCCATCGTCCCCTTTCCCTATGGCTGAAATCTAAAGGACTTTTGGATCTTGGACAAGCGAATGGAGTCCGGTTCTTGAAATGGTTTGTCTGTGATGGTGGCTTGGATTCGATTCACTTATTTTTAGAATCGGTGAATTATTATGGCGATCGGGTGCCGCATACGTTGGTCAAGAATCTAGGCCGATCGGA
>JAYUJY010000096.1:0-29554 GCA_043764895.1 Synechococcales cyanobacterium
GTCCACCTTGAGGAAACAGGGGGCTAATGTGTTGGATGCTCTGGTTCAATTATTTATGGGCGATCCGATCTCTCCTCTTCCACTGCCTGAGTAGTTACATTGCGGTAAGCCTCATAAAACTGGCGCATCCGAAACAGGTTCCGGGGTGTAAACCCTCGCAATCCCGGTTGGGTTTTCGCGAGATACGCCGCCAACTGTGGCACGATGCCATCCCCCCATTCTGCCTTCTCAAGCTTTTGGCTAATATAAGCCCCGACCTGCCAATACAAATCAACAAGCTGCACATTCACCGACTGCACAGCCGTTTGTTTGGCAGATTGAATCAATTGCACCACTTCCGCAAAGCTTTTTTCTATCGCGGAATCGATCGGTGGCTTCGTCATGCAGACCCATCCTCAATTTGTTGAAACCATAAACTCAAACCATCCACTTCAGTAGGGTATGAAGCAATCCCGTGATGGCCATTTTAAGTACCAACGATCGCTTCGATGGCATCCGGTTGACAACAGATAGACCCGCTGGAATCACCCGCCGTCCGAACCGCAACCGATACCACCCCGGACGGAACAACGGCGTAAAGCGATCGCAATCCCAGGCGCGTTGACACCAAAAACGGGCGATCGCACTCTTATCAGACTGGGCCGACAAATGAGCAAAATGCACATAGAGACTGCTCTTCGAGAGACGGTAAAGCCATTGGGGCAATGACGGAACTCGCTGGTGTAAGGCATCCAACACAAGCTGATGCGATCGGGCCATTTGGTCATAGTCGCTGGACATGCTGACCATCGGCTTGCAATAGCGCACCAAAAACCTCGGCACCACCGCAAACTCACAGATTTCCGCCAACTTCAAATAAAAATCCCAATCCTCACAGCCCTGAGCCGCCTGGTCTCGCAAACTCGTGTCATAGCCGCCGACCGAAACCGCCAACGATCGCCGAACCATCGTCGCACTCGCATTCCCCAAAAAATTATGGGCCAGCAGCGTCGGCAAGACCGCACCCACGACCTTTGCCCCATGGAATCCCCCCGTCATCTCGTTTTGCTCATCCACATCCAGCGACCAGCCATACACTACCCCAACGGTCTCTGGTAGACTATGTAGCGCCTGATGCCATAGCCTGAGGGTCTCCATTTCCCATCGATCGTCCGCATCGAGGAATGCGCAATACTCACCACGCGCGCGCGCAATGCCCCGATTTCGAGCCGCTGCGACGCCCAAATTTTTTTGGTGAATCACCCGAATCCTAGTGTCTATTTGCGCCAACTCGTCCATAATCTTGCCACTGCCATCGGTCGAGCCATCATTGATTATCAATAGTTCAAAGTGCCTGTAGTCTTGTGACAGCACCGATCGCACCGTCTTTTCCAAGAAAATCGACCCATTAAAGACCGGGATAATCACGGTAATCAAGCCGGAATTCGGAATAAATGTGGTCATTGTAAAAAAATCCTTTATCAGTCTTGCCTAGCAGAAAATCGTTAAAGTGAATTTCTGGTTTGTTTATTAGAAGCTGGGATAAGCTGGGTTTAAAGCAAAGAAATTTGGATACGTCATTCATTGACTGGGGATTTGGAAATGACGCTTGAGGAGCGGGTGAGTTGGCAACGCATCGCCTACATAGTAGAAAGCTACCAGCTTTCAGGGGACGATGGAGAGACGTTTGATGCGTATCTCTTAAGTTTGATGAATCGCTATCTAATGCCGATCGTCGAACTTGCATTTGCCGAATCGATCGTCGATGTCTGGACTTCAGTGCCTCTACCGCGAGGCATCGCATTCCTAGATCACGCCAATAAAATTTTACAGGGATGGGCCGAAAATGGGGTTTCTAGTCGTCTGATGCCGTCTGATTTTCAGGAGATTACGGGGCTGGATCCTGCGCCTGTTCTAGAGGCGCTAAAGGCTCCTACCTCGACGCCACAGCTTCGCTAGGATTTGGCGAAAGGATTAGGCAGTAGGCCTAGATAGACGGGTTTCAAAGACGGGACGTGCAGCTACGGCGACACCCCAAATTCTGAGTGTGGGATGGAGCGTCGCTATGGCCGATCGAACCGTAGCGCCTGTGGTGTAAATGTCATCCACAATCAAGATGCGGTCTTGCGTGCGAAGCCTAGGCAACGGTCCTAAGGCAAACGCTGATTCTAGGTTAGCCGTGCGCGATCGACTATCAACGGCATACTGCGCTTGAGTTTCACGATCGCGGCGCAATATTTTAGGCTCGTAGCGATAGCCGACGGTCCGGGCAAACTGTCGCGCAATCACTGCCGCCTGATTGTACCCACGCAATTTTTCCTTTGCGGCAAACATTGGAATCGGCACGACGACTAAATGGGGCAAGGTCCGATGCAAATCTTGGGCAATCCAAGCGTCTGCCATCTGTTGTCCCAGCCAAGTCCCGATCGTCCGCATTCGCTGGTACTTCAATCGGGCAATAGACTGACGGAGATTGCCCTCATAATCCGCCCACGCAAAAATGGGCACGGGTTGATCGTCGGTTATGTCTTCCATTGGTTGCTCTCGTTTTGCAGAACAGATTTGGCGCTCACAGGTTCCGCAAAGATTACAGAGTGCTGACCCTAGGCGATCGCAGGATCGATCGCACAAAAGGCATCGCGGCGAAAGAAAAAACATAATGAATGGGCAACTGAAGGACAGCACTATTCCTAAAGTGCCCCGTTCTGGACATCGAACCCTGTCCTTAACTATAAAATCATCTGGCATAATCAAGAGGTATCTTCCAGGGGCATGAGCATGAGTATCAAGCAGCGAGCACTCCTACTCGTTAACCGTCAGGCGCGGCGCGGGCAGGAGAATATTACGATCGCTATTCAGCAACTCACTCGCCTTGGGTTTGACCTGGTTGAAGAGACGACCGCGCATCCGGACCAACTGTCTGAAGTCATTCGACAGCACCACGATCGGGTCGATCTGGTGATTATCGGCGGCGGGGATGGCACTCTGAATGCCGCGATCGCCGGACTGATTGATACCCAGCTTCCCCTCGGAATTCTTCCCCTCGGCACGGCCAACGACCTCGCCCGTACGCTCAACATTCCCACGCATATTCCAACCGCCTGCGCAGTCATCGCCGCACGGAACGTCGATCGCATCGATATTGGGCAAGTCAATGATCGCTACTTTTTTAATGTCGCCAGCTTCGGACTCAGCGTCGAAATCACTGAGCGCCTCACCCAACAAGCCAAACGTCGCTGGGGAATTTTTGCCTACGGGTTTGCGGCCATTCAAGCCCTTTGGAGCAGTCGTCCCTTCACTGCCGAAATCCGCACCGAGGATAGCACCACCATCGTCAAAACCATTCATGTCGCCGTTGGCAATGGTCTTTATTATGGCGGCGGACTAGCGGTGGCTCAAGATGCCACTATTCACGACGATCGACTGGATCTCTATAGCTTAGAAATCAACCGCTGGTGGCATTTGCTCAGACTGCTTCCCAATCTCTACCGAGGCCGTCATCATATTCTTCCGTTCGTCCACTCTCAGCAGGGAAGAGCCTTCACCATCACGACCCGTCGTCCCCGGCCTATCAATACCGATGGCGAAATCACCACCGCCACGCCCGCCCATTTCAAAGTCCTTCCCAAAGCCATTCAAATCTTGCTTCCCGTCAAATTTTAATCCCCGATCGTCTGTCGATCCTCCACACTCTGAATCGGCAAAATAATCCGAAATTCACTGCCTTCTCCCACAGATGATCGACAGATCAGCTCCCCTTGATGCCGTTCTGTAATAATTTCATAGCTTGTAGAAAGTCCCATCCCGCTCCCTTTTCCCACCGCTTTCGTGGTGAAAAATGGATCAAAAATCTGTTTTTGAATGCGCTCTTCCATGCCAATTCCAGTATCTTGAATAATAATTTCAATGCAACCCGTTTCTTTCAGATAGTGCGTGGTGATGATAATGCTGGGATGTTGATTTTGGTCGCCGCCCATCGCTTCTTCAGCCGCCTCTTCAGCCGCCTTTCCAAAAGACGCTTCAATCGCATCGATCGCATTGGTCAAAATATTCATAAAGACCTGATTGAGTTTGCCGGGATAGCAGCTTACGTTGGGGAGCGTTCCGTAGTGACGATGCAGCGTAATCGATCGGCATGGTCCGCCACTAGCACCAGCACCCACGCCGCAGCTAGCACCCACGCCGCAGCCACCCACTCCACCGCCGTCAGTTCCCTTAATGCGATGATCCAATAACAGCAATGCACTATCAATGCCTTCGTGGATATTCACTGTCTTATACTCCGCCTCGTCCATGTGAGAAAACGTGCGCAAGGATAGGACGATTTGCTTAATGCGTTCAGCGCCCATCTGCATAGACTGAAAGAGTCTGGGGAGATCCGCTAAGAGAAAATCCAAATCGATCGATTCAATTTCTTCCTCTACGATCGGCGAGGGTGATGGACATTGGGCCTGATACACCCGCAGCAAATTCATCAGATCTCGGACGTAATCTTGAGCGTAATGAATGTTGCCGTAGATAAAATTAATCGGATTGTTGATTTCGTGTGCAATTCCGGCGACCAGTTGCCCGAGGCTCGACATCTTTTCACTTTGGACAAGCTGGGATTGGGTTTTTTGGAGTGCGCCCAGAGCTTGCTCTAGCTCGGTGGCTTGCTTGACATGGGCACGATCGGCTTGTGCGTAAGCGAGGGCCGATCGAAGACTATTGCGCACCTGAAAAACGGCGTAGGGCGTTTCGTTCATTTGGTAGTGAGAAACCGTTGCCTCGATCGGCATGGACGACCCATCCTGTCGAATACTCACCGCATCCCATTCAATGCACCGATAGGGTTGAAGGGTGTTTAAAATCTCCGTGAGTTTGTGGTAATGATCTGGATGAACGATTGCATTGAGCGGCTCCCGAATAAAGTTTTCCAGAGAATAGCCGTGCATTTCGGCTAGTGCCCGGTTTACAAAAATGGGTCGTTGCGTATCGAGGTCAATAATAGCGATGCCATCCGACAACGTTTGCAAAAAATCTGCCCCGATCGCGTCGTAGAGCAGTTGAAGCGGTGAAGGTGACATCGGTAGTAGCAATATAGACATGGGAGACTCTGGGATCACACGGCACAACGCAGTAGGGAATAGCCCCTCTTGTCTAGCCTTCCACCCTCTAGCCCAATGAGAACGATCGATGCAAATTTTTAGGTATCTGAATTCTCTAAGTGTCTGAATTCTTTAGGTGTCTAATCTCTCCAAGTGTCTGAATTCTCTAAGTGTTCAATCTCTGCGCGATCGCCTCTTTCAACCTTGGCGTCATCCAGTCGAAGTACTGCGGATACACCGGAAGCCGAGCCTCAAGGGGCCATTCTGCGGGTTCCAACACCTGAGAAAGCGACTTTGCGCTGGGATGGGGATAGTCAGGGTTCACCTCATCCACGGGACTAATTCCGCCCAAATCCCTCGCCCCCGCCTCAAGACAGGCCAACAACACCGAGGGCTGCGTGACCAGATTGGGCGGAACTTGAATTGCCATAGTGCTGGGTAAAATGTCCCGTGCGATCGCCACCAGGGTTGGTAATTCAGCCAGGTCAAACCCGTTTCCCATCCACGCTTCTTGCGTTCCGGGACTGTAGGGCTGAAGGATACATTCCTGCAAATGCCCAAACTCCATCTGGACCTGTGCGATCGTCTCTAAGCTCTCGACGCGATCGGTCCCCGTTTCCCCCAATCCCACCAAAATCCCCGTCGTAAACGGAATCTTCAGTTCGCCTGCTTGACGAAGTTGGTTTAATCTCAGGGTCGGATTTTTGCTGGGCGCATGTTTGTGAACGGTGCTCAGGAGATGCGGCGTGGACTGCTCTAACATCAGCCCCATGGAGACATTGACGGTTTTGAGCCGTGCCATTTCAGCGCGAGAAAGCGGTCCCACATTAGTATGCGGCAAAAACCCCAGCTCGATCGCCCGCTCGCACAGGGTGAAAATATGCTCGAACCAAGCTGCCCGGTCAAGGCTCTGGGGATGCACCTCACCGCTCATAATGAGAATTTCGCAAATCGTACTGGGCAGCGATCGGAGCGTAAGAGTCGCCGCCGCCAAGCTCATCCATCCCAATGTGCCGATGTCATGGCGAAAATTACAGTAAGTACAGCGATTAAAGCATTCGTAGGTGGGTACCAGCGTGTAGGCCGAGCTATAGGTAATCACCCTGGATGTCATAGTTTGATCGCTTTAAGTGTTATCGCCCTAAGGCTTCTGCGTGAACTGAATCAACCGATCGATCAACTGGTCACGCATCGATCGCGTCAACCGATTGACCGCCGCGCGATCGTCGTCCATTGGATTTTTGCTTAGCACATCACGACTGGGATAGGTAGCAGAGTCCATGATGTCATTGGCTCCGAGGTAGTCTGCTAAGGTCAACTTCCAATCCAACCGAACATCCGCTGGGCGGCCTTTCGTGAAGGAGTGGTAGCGCAGGATTCGATTAATCAGCGTGTTGTTGGGGTCAACCTTTTTGAGTTTTTGGTTGAAGTATTGATTTTCGAGGGGAATTTCGGGCAGCTCAGTGTAAACTTTTTGCGCAGTTTCAGCGGTGCGAACAATACGGGCGTGGGCTGGCGGTGCGATCGATAGGAGAAGGGTCGCGATCGCCGTTGAGACACAAAGACCAATAGTCCAGAGAGTTTGGGGAGTCCAGGATGGAGCAAGGCGAAGATTCATGGAAATTTAGGGTCTTGCGGTTTGAATGCATCGAAAGGTCCCCCAAGATTAGGATTTGGGGAACCGATCGGGATTATTCCCCGATGATTTCAGGCTGGGTCATTTCATCGGACATTTCAATGATGGCGCGCATGACGGGCTTGACCATGGGATCATCAATGCCATCAAATTCTTCAAACCGACGACGTTTGGCACGGTTTGCCACTTGGACGGTGATGCGATAACGGTTTGAAGCGGCATTGATGAGTTCATCAGCGCGGCGCATGAGCTGCTCAGTGTCAATAGTCGTACGACGATTCATAGAACTTGATTTGGAGGTAGTTTTTGCTTTTTGAAGGGTCATGCTTGTGAGGACTCTGGAGTTGGAGTGCGTGGGGCTTTTTCTAGTTCTAACTTTAGGTTAGCTCTATTATTGCGTAAGGGTGAATCGATCGTACACTTGATCCGCTATTAATCTGCGCCTAATCTTCGACAAACCCCTACAATTTAGCTATCTCTAGTCTTCACAAAAATCTCTACAAATCGCTATGCAGGATTTCTCGCCGCAAGCCTTAGACCGATCGGCTGCTACTCCCCGATCGGTGACCCGTCCGATGGCACGCCCCTTCCAGCCGAAGCAACCGACCACGCGGTGGATTGCAGTGGGCGACAGTCTGGTGTACGGCTTTGGCGACGAAGTAGGCGGTGGCTGGGTCGAGCGGATTCGACGAAGCTGGATGACGCCAGAGCGATCGCAGCATGTGCTGTACAACTTGGGAGTGCGCGGCGATGGGGTGAAGCAGGTGAATGCCCGTCTCGAAAAAGAATTTGGGGCACGCGGCGAACTGCGAAACCGTCAGCCCGATCGATTGATTTTGTCGGTCGGGACGAATGACTGTGCCCGAGTGGGGAAGCTTTCAGGGCGAAATATGTTGGAATTTGAGCGATTTGTTGAAGAAATAGAGCATCTCCTCGATCGAGCCAAGGGTTTGTGTCCCGTGTGGTTTGTGGGCATGGTGCCGATCGACGAGTCTAAAATGCCCTTCCTAGACTGTTTGTATTACACCCATGCCGACCAATATCGGTATTCCCAGGCAACCCGGACCGCTTGTGAGTCACGCGGCATTCCGTATTTAGATCTTTTTGCCCTGTGGAAACAACGGGGCGCAACCTGGCGATCGCCCTTATTCACCAGCGACGGCTTGCACCCAAACAGTGCGGGTTACGAGGCCATGTGGCACGACGCGATCGGTTGGGAAGCCTTGGGCGAATTAAGAATGACAAATGTAAACGAATGTAACGGTATAATTTAAAACCATAGATTCGGCGACATCCAGCGGAGAAAGGTCATGACAGTTTTGGTGGTGGGGACCGGAAATCCGGGCAAATTGCGAGAAATCCAAGCTTATTTTGGAGACAAAGAATCAGATTGGGCCTTAGAATTAAAACCCGCCGACTTCGACGTAGATGAAACAGGAACCACCTTCCTCGAAAACGCAGCATTAAAAGCCTCCGAAACGGCGATCGCCACAGGTCAATGGGCGATCGCCGACGACTCCGGCCTCTCAGTAGACGCTTTAGGCGGCGCACCGGGGATATTCTCCGCCAGGTATGGGACCGACGACGCCGATCGCATTAGTCGATTGCTGCGGGAACTCGGAGAAACCAGTAACCGAGCCGCGCAGTTTATCTGTGCGATCGCCATAGCAAATCCTGACGGTAAAATCGTGATCTTAGAAGAGGGAATATGCCGGGGCGAGATTTTGCTTGCGCCCCAGGGAACGGAAGGATTCGGGTACGATCCCGTGTTCTACGTGCCTGAACAAGCCATGACGTTTGCCGAAATGACCGATGAAGTCAAACATCACGTCAGTCATCGAGGCCGCGCCTTTGAAGTGGTGATGCCGAAGCTGACGGCGCTCGGACTGGAGTTGCGTTGCGGTCTGTAACGATAGGGTTATCGCGGAATCTGTTGTAAAATCATGGACAAAAATAATGGGGTACGATCGCGATGGCTCTGGATAAATCTGAAGTAAAGCAACTCCTAGAACGGATGATTTTTGAAGAAACCGCACCCCAAGATTGGGCAGAAGACGTGTGGGGACTGAGTGCCATGATGGGAGACAGCGCCTTAAAGCTACTAGAGATTTTTTATCTGCTGGTTGATGCTTGCCCGGATGATGGGTTAGAAGAGCTGCTCGGTCGTTTGTATAGCGATCGGCTCAACCCCTAGGCGAACTGATAAGTGACCGATCCCGCCGCCGTCCCAAACGATCGACTCGCATGACGATCGATCGCACCTCAGACATGAGTTACAATCCTTGAAGAATCATCAATATCCTCTCTAAAGTAGAGTCCTTCACCTCCCATGACCGACGTACCCGTCAGCCGCATCCGTAACTTTTCGATCATTGCCCACATTGACCACGGCAAGTCTACTTTGGCGGACCGATTGCTCCAGGCCACAGGCACCATCGAGGACCGGGACATGAAAGCCCAGGTGTTGGACAATATGGATTTGGAGCGGGAGCGGGGGATTACCATCAAGCTCCAAGCGGCTAGGATGGACTACACCGCTAAAGATGGTCAGAAGTATGTGTTGAACCTAATAGACACTCCTGGACATGTGGATTTCTCCTACGAGGTCTCTAGGTCTCTCGCGGCCTGTGAAGGAGCGCTGTTAGTGGTGGATGCGTCTCAAGGCGTCGAAGCGCAGACCCTCGCCAACGTGTATTTGGCCATGGATAATGATCTAGAAATTATTCCAGTACTGAACAAAATTGATCTTCCCGGCGCAGATCCCGATCGGGTCAAGGGTGAAGTCGAAGAAGTGGTGGGACTTGACTGTAGCAACGCCATCTATGCGTCGGCCAAGGAAGGCATTGGCATCCCCGAAATTCTAGAGCGCATCGTATTGCAAGTGCCCCCGCCAGCGGATACGACGGCAGAACCGTTGCGGGCACTGGTTTTCGACAGTTACTATGATGCGTATCGGGGCGTGGTCGTCTACTTCCGCATTATGGACGGCATCTTGAATGTCGGTGACAAAGTGCTATTCATGGCATCGGATAAAGAATACGTCATCGACGAACTCGGCATCCTCGCCCCCAGCCAAATCAGAGTGGACAGCCTTCACGCCGGAGAAGTGGGATATCTGGCCGCATCCATCAAAGCCGTCGGTGACGCCCGAGTTGGCGATACCGTCACGTTAGCCAACAGGCCAGCCACCGAACCGCTTCCGGGTTATGCCGAAGCGACACCCATGGTGTTTTGTGGACTCTTTCCGACCGACGCCGATCAGTTTCCCGATTTGCGCGATGCCCTTGCTAAGCTGAGTCTCAACGACGCGGCCCTCAAGTTTGAACCCGAGAACTCTAGCGCCATGGGCTTTGGGTTTCGCATTGGGTTCTTGGGCTTACTGCACATGGAAATTATCCAAGAACGATTGGAGCGCGAATACAATCTTGACTTAATCGCCACTGCGCCGTCGGTGGTGTACCAAGTCACGACGATCAAAGGTGAAACGATGCTAGTAGACAACCCTAGCCGTTTGCCTGATCCCGCCCAGCGCGAAAAAATCGAGGAACCCTACGTCCAGCTCGACATGATCACCCCTGAAGTCTACGTCGGAATTCTGATGGAACTCTGTCAGAACCGTCGCGGCATCTTTAAAGACATGAAGTACCTCACGCCGGGACGGACCACGTTGATCTATGAGATGCCACTAGCGGAAGTCGTCACCGATTTCTTTGATCAAATGAAGTCTCGGTCTCGGGGATACGCCAGCATGGAGTACAGCTTGATCGGCTATCGCGAAAATAATCTCGTACGGATGGATATTTTGATCAATGGCGATCCAGTGGATCCTCTCGCCGCTATTGTCCACCGAGACAAAGCTTACGGCGTCGGTCGCGCGCTGACGGAAAAGCTCAAGGAACTCATTCCCCGCCACCAGTTCAAAATTCCGATTCAAGCTGCGATCGGTTCCAAAGTCATTGCCAGTGAGCATATCCCGGCCCTGCGCAAAGACGTCCTCGCGAAGTGCTACGGCGGCGATATCTCCCGGAAGAAAAAGCTGCTGCAAAAACAAGCCAAAGGTAAAAAGCGCATGAAATCCATCGGAACCGTGGATGTGCCTCAAGAAGCCTTTATGGCTGTTCTGCGTTTGGGGCAAGAGAAGGGGTAGGCCCGACGATCTTTTATAAATACATCCGCTATGTGGCTGAAATTAAAGAGCCGATCGATGAAGATTTAGTAAATCAGACCCGATCGGCTCTATCTGTTATGGGAAGTTCCTTGCTAAAGTTGGGTCACATCGCGGCGATGAACCTGTACCCCCTCTTGAGATCCGGGTATTCTGAACAAAGAATGGCATTCGTTCATTCTGATTCACCCGTCTTTAGCCCAATATTCTCTAACTGAGCACTATGCGAATTTTAGTCACTGGTGGTGCTGGATTTTTAGGATCCCACCTGATCGATCGATTGATGGAGGCAGGTCATGACGTGATCTGTCTCGACAACTTTTATACAGGCAACAAGCAAAATGTGTTGCAGTGGATTAATCATCCCAAATTTGAGCTGATTCGCCATGACATCACGGAACCTATCCGTCTGGAATGCGATCAAATCTACCACTTGGCCTGCCCTGCCTCGCCTGTTCATTACCAGTCCAACCCCGTCAAAACCATAAAGACAAATGTGCTCGGCACAATGAACATGCTGGGCCTTGCCAAACGGGTCAAAGCTCGGTTTTTCCTAGCCTCCACCTCGGAAATCTACGGCGATCCTGAAGTGCATCCTCAGCCCGAAAGCTATCGCGGCAGTGTGAATCCTATTGGCATCCGAAGCTGCTACGACGAAGGCAAGCGCGTGGCCGAAACCCTCGCCTTTGATTACCACCGTCAAAATAACGTGGATATTCGCGTGGTGCGGATTTTCAACACCTACGGCCCTCGAATGCTGGAAAACGATGGTCGAGTCGTCAGTAACTTGATTGTGCAGGCGCTTCGAGGCATTCCGCTGACGATCTACGGCGATGGCTCCCAAACGCGGAGTTTTTGCTATGCGTCGGACTTGATCGAAGGGTTCATTCGATTGATGAATAGCGATTATGTCGGTCCTGTGAACATCGGTAATCCCGGTGAGTACACGATTTTACAATTGGCCAAAACCATCCAAGACATGGTGAATCCCGACGTTGCCCTGAAATATGAGCCGCTGCCTGAGGATGACCCCCGCCGCCGCAAGCCCGATATTACCCTAGCGCAGCAAATTCTCGGCTGGGAACCAACGGTCCCTCTCAAGGAAGGCTTAAGCAAGACGATCGCAGACTTCCGTGCCCGGTTGGGTGATGAAGTGGCTCCGTCGGTTGTGTTGCGATAGAGCGGCACTAAAGCTAATTTCAATATCTAGACTGCCTTTAAGTTCATACCCAGTGTTCAACGAACGTGAATCGAAGGGCAGTCTAGAGACAGATTAATGATGTTTGTGTAAATTTTAAGAGGAATCGCTATGCGCGTTTGTGTCATTGGGACGGGATATGTAGGTTTGGTCACGGGTGCTTCGCTCGCACACATTGGTCATCACGTCATTTGTGTGGATAACAATGAAGCTAAAGTGAACCTGATGAAGTCAGGTCAGTCCCCGATTTTTGAACCGGGACTCTCGGACGTCATGACCGCTGCGATTCAATCGGGTCGTCTGGAGTTCACCACTGACTTGGCCGCAGGCGTCGAGCATGGCGAAATCCTCTACATCGCTGTCGGCACCCCAGCACTGCCCAACGGCGAAAGCGACACCCGTTACGTCGAAGCGGTGGCACGCGGCATTGGTCAAAGCCTGACCGCCAGCAGTACCTACAAAGTCATTGTTAACAAATCCACGGTGCCGATCGGATCTGGAGATTGGGTCCGGATGATTGTCCTAGATGGTGTGGCTGAAAAAGCAGCAGAAGCTCAAGGCGCACTCAGTAAGAGTTCGGTGGGTGAAGGCGGCGGCACTGCAACCCTAACTCGGATTCCTGAACCGCAGTTTGACGTGATTAGCAATCCCGAATTTTTGCGTGAAGGCTCAGCAGTCTACGACACCTTCAACCCCGATCGCATTGTCCTCGGTGGCAACAGCAAGCGCGCAACGGGTCTCATGCAAGACCTCTACGCGCCCATCATCGCCCGCGAATTTGCAGAAGATAAGTCCGCTGCGACCGTGCCCGTCGTGGTCACGGACCTGAGTTCGGCTGAGATGATCAAGTACGCCGCCAATGCATTTCTGGCCACCAAGATTAGCTTCATTAACGAAGTGGCCAATATCTGCGATCGCGTCGGTGCAGACGTGACCCAAGTGGCAAAGGGCATCGGTTTAGACTCGCGCATTGGCAGTAAGTTCTTGAACGCGGGCCTTGGCTGGGGCGGCTCATGCTTTCCGAAAGATGTTTCGGCCTTGGTTCACACCGCTGAAGACTATGGCTACGATGCTCAGCTTATGAAGGCGGCCATTAGCGTCAACGAACGCCAAAAAATGGTGACGATTGAGAAGCTCCAACAGGTCTTGAAGATCTTAAAAGGAAAAACGATCGGTCTGTTGGGTCTGACCTTTAAGCCCGACACCGACGATCTTCGCGATGCTCCAGCATTGGTGTTGATCGAAAACCTAGCCCGTCTCGGTGCCAAGGTGAAAGCCTACGACCCGATTATTTCCCAGTCCGGAATGCGTCATGGCATCTCTGACGTCATTGTCGAAACCGATCCTGAGCGCTTGGCAGACGGCTGTGATGCCTTGGTTGTCGTCACCGAGTGGGCGGAGTTCCAAAACTTGGATCTCGGCAAAATGTCTAAACTAATGAACATGCCCATCATCATTGATGGCCGTAACTTCCTCGATCAAAGCAAAGCCGAAGCCGCTGGGTTCCGCTACGTTGGCATCGGTCGATAAGCATCGGTCGATAGTTGGGTCTGGGGCACATTGAGCCATTCCCCTACACATACTTTCCAGGGATTGTAGGGGCATGGCCATGCCGTGCCCCAAACTTTAAAATCTATGCAAATCCCGAATCCATCAAGTCTTGAAGTGAATCGCCCACGGCCTGGGTCAACGCCTTCGCATCTTGCTTCCCATGGCCTTGCATGAACGATCGCACTGAAATAGGCTTACCAATATAGATCTTCACGGTCGATCGCCATGGCACCATCGCACCCCCGTAAGCGATCGCCAGCGGCACGACCTGCACCCCCAAACCCTCCCGAGCTTCTTCTGCCTGAATCGCTAGCCGTGCAAACCCCGCCTTTAATGGCCGCACAGTCCGATCGCGAAAGATGTTGCCCTCTGGGAAAATAACCATCATCTCGCCCTTTTCCATCAGCTCAATGCCATGACGTAAGCTTGCTACACCCGGACGCCGCGTATCCACTGCAAATCCACCGAGCCGCCGAATAAACCAGCCCTGAAGCCCCTTCACTTCATCCGTCGTCACCATAAACCGTAGATTCCGGCCTGTCACCATTTTTCCGGCGGCAAAGGGCAGCATCAACGCATCCCAGCGCGATCGATGGGTGGGGGCCAGAATCACGGGACCAGACCGGGGCAAGTTCTCCCGTCCATGCACTTCGATGCGTCCAAAATAAAGGGGCAACACTAGGTAACGGCCAAAGCGGTAGACCAGCGGAACAAGCCAAGGTGAGATGTGCGAACTTGTGGGCGAACTCATGCGCGATACCGTATCGGGAGATGAATCAAGGTGGACTGAGGGTGTAACGCTCCCTGAAAAAGGCGATCGTCCACGGGAGAGTCGGGTCATCGGAAACTATAAGCTAATTTGGACGCTATAGAGTTGAGAGGCCTTAAAGCTCAAGGTTGAACGTCATAAAGGGTTAGACCCTACTTTAGTAAACCTCAAAGTGTCTAGGAATGGACAAATTCACCCCACAATTCCAACACTCAATTTCGGATCCCTCAAGGGGTATGAACTTCCCCCTGCTTTAAAAGTAACCCGATCGAGCCTGGATTTCATGGGCACTCTCTCACGTTAGACGATTCATCCCTCTAGGGTTAGATTTACGGGACACTTTTTACGCTGTCCTGGGATTCGGCACAATGAGGGCACCAATCCTGTCCTTACTCGGCTTCAGTCCTCGTTGTTAATCGCTTATGAACTTCATCATTCCGTTTTCCCAAGATTGATGGTGAGGCGGCGGGTTGGTACGAGAAGTTCGGCGATAGTCCCGATCGCACTTCCCGGTTGTCAAGGTTTTCGGATCTTTCGGGGTTCGATCGTGAGACGGGCGATCGTCTTGACAAATTTGAACTTCTTCGCCCGGTTGGAGTTTGGCGATGAGTTCACAGAGGTGAAGCTGGGCTTCTGATAAAGTAATTTAGATCTTATGCGATCGGCTTTTCCATTATGAACCGTGGGGGAAGGATTATCGCTACGGAAAGTATCGATAGAACTCACGACGATGCAAGATTCTCATCAATATCAGAGCGTCATCGGTGAGGATAAATCCAATGCGATAGTCACCGAATCGGAAACGGTAATGTCCTGGGTACCCTAGCATTGCTTTAATATTTGGGAAGTCTGTCAGGGTATCGACTTCTGGCAATGCCATGAAGGCAAATTCGTAAAATCGATTGTACAGATCAGTTTTTGAGCTTTTTGAGATCTTTCAAAAAAAGTTGGCGATATTGAACATTCACTCTGGAAGTGCCTCCAAATAGGCCAAGGCAGCGTCTCGATCGAGTAGCGGAGTGTCGACGGCTTCGAGCATGGCTTGATGGAGGCAATAGTCTTCGATCGCTTCAGTGAAGTCTTCAGGATCAATTGGGCTTGTCTGCTCAGGAAAGACCTGACGCCAAAGTGCGATCGGGATGACGACGGCATTGGGCGTTCCGGTGGGATCAGTAAGATATTGCAGGTTTAGCATGAGTGACCTTTGTGATCGGTGTTTTCATTGTAAACCGTGGGGAAGAGCGATGTTCTTTGAGCTAGCAAGCTGAACGACTTTACGGTTTATAAATGAATGGAGGGGCGATCAACTGCCTAATTATTTTCAGAGTCTAAAAATTCACAAACTCGATCGAGTAAGTGCTGTGTCAAAGACCATCCACCGCCACCCCATGATTTGAAAAATGCTGGGAAATGACCTATTTCAGCTTCTTTTAAATTTAATTTTAATTTCGATTGGTTTATCTGTTTAGTCGCATTAGCCAATTTCCATCCAACCTGAATATCAAACTCAGATTTGTCGCGGTTAACTTGTTGCCAAATACGTGCCTGTGCGATGAAGCCAAATTTTGCACCACTTGCCTCAGACCACAACCGATCGATTTTCTCGATCGAAGTCAGTGGATAGTTCTTGAAGTTTTTAACCAGTCCTCGCCCGCCAAGAACATCAATCATCACGTTACAAGTTTCATCGTCAGCCTCGCGCCATTGTTGATTTTCTAGTAGTTTCTGAAGTTTGCTGTAGTCTACGATTTTATTGTCAATCACACCTTTGGGAGGGAGGACTTTAGACGTGGGAGGGACGATCGGCAGATCAATTTTAATAGTCCCTGGTGATACCTGTGGGTATAATTTTGCGATTTGTTCGATCGTTTCGTTATCCAAACCCCGACTGGCAATATTCACCCGCAACCAACATTGCAACGCCAAGCGCAAATCACCCCGATTCTCCGCCCGCAACGCATCCATCTTCAACGCATCCAAATCCTCAGGCCGCGAATGCTTCAGCATCAAAATCAAATGTGCTTTATTAATCGGTTCTGCGATCGAATAAGGAAATTGATTCACCCGATCGCCCAAACATTCCCGCACCATCTCCGGCACCCGCCGTTTAAGGTACTCATCCAACCGCGCCACCGTCGCACAAGCCCCCTGCGTTCCCAACCCTTCCAACAACGCCTTAGTAAATGCCCCCTGCTGATACTTCGGTAACTCATAGGAAAACTGATTTGGGCTACAGGAAAACAAACTAATCACCCCCGTCTGCCGACAATCCGCCTTTGTCTCATCTCCAATGCCCTTGCCATCCCTGCGTCCACCATTCCGGCAAGCATCCAAAACCATCACCACGTTATCCGCACCACAACCCCGCAACCACTCCGAAACCTGCGCCGTCGAAATTCCTGACTCCGCCACATCATCTGGGTCGCCATCGATCGGCATCAAAAAATCCCGTTCCCCATCCCGCATTCCATGCCCACTAAAAAAGAACCAAAAATTATCCCCATCGCCCATAAACGGCTTCTTAAACGTATCCCGCATCATCCGACGCAAATTATTCCGCGTTGGCTTCATCGACAGGCCATTCACCCCAGGCGCATCGTCCGCAAAATAGTAAACGCGATCGAACTTCGCCTCCATTTCCAGAAACTTCTTCAACGCCAAAGCATCCTGCCGCGCATACTGAAGCGGTTGCAGAAACTCATATTGATTGACACCGATTACGATCGCTTCGCTAGTCATCCATCCACTCGCTTAAACTTTAACTTAATCGAACCTTTCGTCTCCGCCTTCCCACCCGCGATTAGCTTCACCTCACCGCCTGCCGTGATTTCAATAGACATCTCCACCTCATCAAGTTTCAGATGTGAAGTCTTCCCAGCAGCAGATTGCGCCGCCGTCAGATTAGCCTGCTGTTCTGCCTGTCGAAACAACCGCCCCACCACACTCAAAAACTGGCTCATCTTCTGTTCCAGTTCCACCACACTAATTCGTCGTGCCGCTGCCAGCCTATCCATCATCCCACCGCGAATATTCCCACTCTTCGCCGTCGCCATCGATTGACTCTCATCCTCATCACCCACCACCACCCATAAAAACTCATCCTGTTCATCCACCATATTCACTACCCGAAAAACACCTGTCTCCAATTATACGCAGATTTTCCGATTCGTCAGGGAGAAACTCGATCGCCCCTCACCTCACCTCATACAATTTTGCCACCGTTCCAACTAATCCCTGCTTGCTCAAAGTGTCTAGATATTCATCAAACGTCTTAGGCGGATTTTTAAGCCGAGTTCTCGTGATTTCGATCGATCGAAGAACCGGATGAGGATCTTGATTCATTAATGACAATAGGAACTGGTCTGGATGTTGAGCTGAAATTCCATACCGATCGAGAATCTCAGCCGGGAAATCTTTTAGATTAAACGTCACAATGACCTGAGATTGAGAGGCGATCGCTGCGGCTAAAACATGCGCATCATCCGGATCTGGCAACGCATCTAACGTTGGAATCAACGCCTCGAAGTCAACAACCAGCGAATCTGGAACACTTCGATTCATCAATTCCCGCGTCTTTTGGAGTTGTTCCGGCTGAATATCCGGACGATTAATCAGTAAATTACGAATCTACTCATCATGGATTTTCTCTGTCCACTTCGCTTTGAAAAAACGTGCTGTTGCCAGTTGCACAAATAAATCACGCAATGTTGCTGGATATAAAACACACGCGTCATAGATAACCGTAAGATCAATCGCCATCAGTCATAGAGTCCCAACTCTTCGGAGATCGCCACCATCTCATCTAGAGACTGCGACGATCGTTCATCCAATCGATCTCGATAAGCCATCACATCCGATCGCAGCAACAAAACCTGCTTTCCCACTTGCCGAAATGGTAACTCCCCTGCTGCCAAACATTGCACCAAAAACTGCACAGACACATTGAGAATCTCTGCCGCCATTTGCTGACTCAGTAAATCCGAATAAGCTTGCGAAATCGTGACTGAAGATCGATTCACACTGACCATCGTGTCAATTCCTTACGATTGGGCCTTAGTCTACTATCATATGCACACTACAAACGTCCTTACAATATCCCGCATGGGCGTCGATCTCACTCAGACGACAGACCTTTTGGTCCGATCGCAAGCCGGAACAAAATCGCAAAGCATCATCGCCCTCGTCCCACCCCCCAAACAACGAGACACTTCTACTTTCAGAAACTGGTACAATCGAATTACTAACTTGCCCCATCCGCGTTGCCCATGCCGATCGATCGTCCCCTTGGTTCTGTGATTCAAGGCTCTCTGAGTAAGGGTCTTGAGGTTCGTCTTCATGCTGATGTTTCTGTGGAAGAAATGCGGGTGGGAAAATTTTTGGTGGTCCATGGGACTCGATCGCGTTTCTTTTGTATGCTGACGGATGTGGCATTGGGGACGGGCAGTCAACGGATTTTAGCCAATCCACCCGACCCGACGGATACTTTCTTGCAGGAGATTCTCGCTGGAAGTGGGACCTTTGGGACGCTGGAATTGTCACCGATGTTAATGATTAATGACGATCCATCACAGCGGCAACTCGCTCAAGCAATTGAAGAAACCCAATCTAAAATCACTCAAACCAAGGCCGCCAAAGCAAAGAAGAACAAAACCACCCAAGCCGCTGCATCCTACCAAGCTAACACCAATGCTGACATTGAATTGCTTCCCGTCAAAACAATTCCTAGCCATTTTAGTCAGGTTTATGATGCGAGTGAACGGGATTTTCGAGCGGTATTTGGATGGGAAGATGATCCACTGCGGCGAAACTTTGCGATCGGAGAGCCGATCGATATGCCTGTTCCAGTGTGTATTGATCTCGATCGGTTTGTGGAACGCAGTAATGGTGTATTTGGGAAATCGGGAACCGGGAAATCGTTTCTCACCCGGCTTTTGCTTGCAGGCGTGGTGAAAAAACAAGCCGCTGTCAACTTAATTTTTGATATGCACTCTGAGTATGGTTGGGAAGCCACTCGCGAAGGCAAAAGTTTCAGCACCGTCAAAGGATTGGCACAGCTCTTTCCGGGAAAGGTGGAGATTTTCACCCTAGATGCGGAGTCTACTCGTCGTAGAGGCGTCGGGAATGCGCTCGACTTTTACTTAGGATATGACCAAATTGAAGTCGAAGATTTGGCCCTTGTTCGGGGTGAACTCAACTTATCTGAGACCAGTTTGGAGAATGCTGTAATTCTGCGCAATGAATTTGGGAAAGGTTGGATTGCGCGGCTGATGACCATGGGGAACGAAGAGATTCAAGAGTTTTGTGAAGTGAAGATGGGGAATAAATCTTCCATTATGGCGCTCCAACGGAAGCTCATTCGCCTGGAAGAACTGAAATACTTACGTCAAGTTTGTCCACATAACTATCTCAATCAAGTGCTTGAATGCATTGAATCTGGGAAGCACGTTGTGATTGAGTTTGGGTCTCAATCTAACCTCTTGGCCTATATGCTTGCGACTAACATTATTTCTCGCCGAATTCATGCCGCCTACGTTCGTAAAGCCGAGTATTTCTTGCAGACTAAGAACATTATCGATCGCCCGCGTCAGCTCATGATCACCATTGAAGAAGCCCATCGTTTCCTCGATCCTGGAACCGTCGGTCAAACCATCTTTGGGACGATCGCGCGGGAGATGCGGAAGTTTTTTGTAACGCTACTGGTCGTCGATCAACGACCCTCTGGAATCGACAACGAAGTCATGTCACAAATCGGAACGCGCATCACCGCATTGCTAAATGATGAAAAAGATATTGAAGCTATTTTTACTGGGGTTTCAGGCGGACAAGCATTACGATCGGTCTTAGCAAAACTAGATTCTAAACAACAGGCGCTGCTTTTAGGCCATGCTGTGCCGATGCCCGTGGTGATTAAAACTCGGGCCTACGATGAGAAGTTTTATGCGGAGATTGGCGATACGGATTGGAAAGAAATGCCCGATGAACCCTTGTTAGAAGCGGCAGCAGCGGCAAAGGCGGATCTAGGCTTTTGATTTTCAGTTAAACGTTGTTTCACGATGATTGTGGGTAAACTTAATAACCAATTTAAATTAGCGATCGAGGTTTCCCGTGCAAAATGATAATTTGTCTGAATTTCATGAAAGCCTGATTCAGTCTGCGGTTGATCATATGGAAAACGTCATTATTCCAATGCATGAGTTCATTTATCCTAAACCGATCGAGCTTCATCAGGCATCCCCTAGATTTAATTTTGAATATAAACTGTTTGAGTTTAATACTGTTTTATTAGAAGATGGAAAAATAAGAACTGAGCATCAATCAGCTCAATATTTTGTTGAAGAACTAGAACAGGATGTCACGCTGGATATGATTTATGTTCCGGATGGTGTTTTCATGATGGGTAAATCCGAAGAAGATTTCTACGACGTTACACCGAATGAGATTCAGCATCAGGTCCATGTTTCCGCATTTCACATGGGCAAATTTGAGATTACTCAACAACAATGGGTTGCTATCATGCATCACAATTTATCTGCAAATCAAGGTGCGGATCTTCCCGTCGAAAATGTTTCTTGGAACGACGCTGTAGAGTTTTGCAATAGGCTTTCTATCATCACAGGTAGACATTACCGATTGCCTAGTGAAGCTGAGTGGGAATATGCAGCTCGTGCGGGTACAACAACGTCCTTCAGTTTCGGAACAGAGATTACGACTCAACTGGCTAACTATTTGGATATATATTCAGAAAATAATTCAACTGTGGATGCTGAACCTCCTTCAGAAGGGTCTGTTGCAGCTTACGACGAGAATGGTGTGCAGTACCTTCAAACAAAGCCCGTTGGCAGTTTCTTTCCAAACGCATTTGGACTTTACGACATGCATGGCAATGTTTACGAGTTTTGCCAAGATGCATGGCATGACAACTATGATAACGCACCCACTAACAGTAGCGCATGGGGCAACGGCAGTGACGAAAATGAAGTCATCATTAGAGGTGGTTCATTTGATTACTATGAAGAAAATTGCCATTCATCACATCGCTATGGAACAGTAGCAAATTATCGATATCACGGCACTGGATTTCGGGTGGCCTGTTCTCTAATACCCCTCTCATCAACGAGTCTCAATCCATCCATTGATGATTAACAGTGCGATCGACGCTGCAATTAATAGCCCCAATACAAACCCAGGAATAAACGTCAGTAGCCCAATGCCTCGCAGACCCCAAAGGATTGAGGTGAGTCCAACCACGAACCAAAAAACAACGACTCTCGAATTTTTAGATGAACTCATACTGGCGATCCAATGTAGTGCTTTAGAGTCATGCGTCAGACGATCGACCCAATCTCACTGTTATCATAACAGGAGACTCTCCAGAGGTTTTCTAAATCTTTACCGGAACGTAATGTTTCATGAGAAACTTCTGGAATGTCGGGCTTACATCCTGAATCATCTATTAACGTAGACAAAAGCATTCATTGGAACACCTCGATCGATCGGATTGCTGTGTAACGCTAATGCATAACCTGACTGATCCGTCACACTCATTCACAAAAATTAAGGGATACCCCATGGTTGTTGCCCAAACCACGCCTCTACAGCCTTCAAGCCATGATCTCCGTGCCCTTCTTCGGGGAGACATCTTGCTCACGGCTCGGCCCCACTCAGCTTGGGGCGGCGCAGTCACTGCTCAAATGTACTTGCCCGTGCCGCACACTGAAGTTTGGCAACAGCTCACCGACTACTCCCGCTGGACCCAGTTTTTTCCCGATCTCACCCGTAGCGAAGTCATCCACGAAGTCCTTCAAATACCCGGCGGTGCCACGGTTAAGCGTAAAGTAAAACGACTGTATCAGGCCGCGAGTAAAGCCTTTCTATTTTTGACCGCCCAAGTCGAAATCTATCTTAAAGTTCTAGAGACCCACCATCAGCGCATCCAGTTTTATATGGAATCTGGCAGCTTTAATGATTTCACCGCAGACCTAGAAATTCAGTCTTGCGGCGAAGGCACAATTTTGACCTATTCCGTCCAAGCAACCCCAAACATTCCCGTACCCAGTGCCTTTATTCAACAAGCAATTCGCATGGATCTCCCCACCAACATGAAGCAAATGCGTCAAGTCATTTGTAATCGCTAAACCATTGCTAAACCTCACAAGAAAGCCCGATCGATCGGGCTTTTTAATGCAAAAATGTAGTCCTCTCTAAATCCTAGGTGACTCTGGGATAGCGCGGCTTACATGGCGAACCCCAGCAGACTTGAGCACTGGGAAGCGACGAAAAAACAGTACTCCGCGTCCCAACGATCGCATTATCGCCCACCGTTACACCCGGACCCACAAAGCAATCCGCCGCCACCCAAACGCCATGGCCAATTTGGATTTCCCCCGTCGCCAAATCAAAACTTGACGTGCGGAAATCGTGACTTCCCGTGCAGAGATAACTCTTTTGAGAAATCACGACATGATCGCCGAGTGTAATTCGATCGAGACTGTACAGCACCACATCATCGCCAATCCAGCTATAGTCTCCGATCGTCACTTTCCAAGGATAGGTCACTCGCGCAGTCGGTCGGATCAAAATACCCTGACCCAAAGTTGCTCCAAACTGCCGTAAAACCCAACATCGCAGGCCACTCATGGAGTGCAACGACAGCGGAAACACAATCGACTGAACCAGCCACCACAGCAAAATGTACCAACCCGGTCGTCCTCGATCGAAATCAGACTGATCGTACGTCCGCAAATCAAACATGGGCGCTGAACGAAACAGCGTATCCGGCTGAAGCTCTGGTAATTGCTCAGGCGAAATCTCTAACAGATTTGTCCTCATCGATTAACCCTCGGTTTGAGGAATCGTCGGACGATCGATGCGATCGCTGAGGATCACCTTTTGGTTCAACACGCCATTAAACTGCTCTAATTCCAACAGCTTCACTCCAATTTGAAACTCATATTGGCTAATCAATCGCCCGTAGGTATAGCCTGCTTTCCCATCCAAAAAGCCAAGACGCAGAACATAAAATAAGAAAAATCTAAGCGTTGGTTTAAAGGGAAGATGAACCCAGATTTTTTTCAAGAAGCGCTTCCGTTCGACCGCGCTACCAAAGAAATTGGCCTCGATCGTACCCATTTCGCCCTTACCGTGACGCAGATTATAAAACACTTGCGCCTCCCAATTGGAGTAGCGATTATGCCGTTCTAGCCATTGATAAATGTCACGGAAATCAATGTGCAGCATATCTTCTTTGAGATAGCCCACTGTACCCTTCAAGATGACGTGCTCGTGAACTTCGTTATCACCCGTATTCCGCATTCCTTCAGTGCTAAGGTTCTCATAACGACCCGCTTCATGGCGAAAAAGGCGAAGATTCCAGTCGGGATACTTGCCCCCAAACCGAATCCATTGACCCAGGAAAAAGACTTTGCGGTTGAGATAGTACCCTTGAAATTCGGGGTTCTCAATAGCGCGTGCAATCTCTTCCCACAACTCAGGCGTAATGCGCTCATCGCAATCGACAATCAGCACCCATTCATTGCGAAAGGGAAGATTTTCGAGGGACCAGTTCTTCTTCTTTGGACTGCGACCATTGAAGTGAAATTGGACGACTTTTGCGCCATAGCTTTCTGAGATTTCAATACTCCGATCGCTGCTCTGAGAATCAACCACAAAGACTTCATCGGCGCGCGCGACACTCTCTAGACAAGCCGGAAGATTAGCCTCTTCATTCCGCGCTGGAATCAGAACAGACACGGGTAGTTTTCGCAGGGCTGTCAAAGGTTGTTTAGTCATCGTCATTCACGGATAGAGGAGTAATAGTAAGTCAGGTTGATTGCTCTGCCCTAGAATGCCCAGCGATCGATTGAGGATTGAGCTTTTAGGTACTCGATTTTTCAGGGCGAAGTGCATAGTTAGTTGCTCGTCCGGTCGATCGCGATTCAATCACGCTATAGAAGAGGCTCTCGTAATGGCTTAAGGCTTGCTCGAAGGAGTACCGATCGACCGCAAACTGACGGCCCTGAAACCCAAGACGCTCGGCTAACTCTGGATTTTGATACAGCTCCAAAAGACTTGCTGCGAGGGCTTCCGGATTTTCGGGTGCCACGACGATGCCTCCTCGACTTTTTTCAATGGCTTTGGCGGCACTGCCCGTACTCGGAACTGATGCCACGATCGCCCGTCCACTGGCGAGAAGCACCTGAGTTTTAGACGGCATATTGAAGGACACCACATTATGCTTTTGCACAATGAGTCCGACGTCCGCCGCCGCAAGCATTTCAGGGAGCTTGGCGCGGGGCTGGAAAGGCAGCAGATGAACGTTAGTGACGCCGCAGGTATTGCAATACTCCTGAAGCTTGGCGATCGCGCTGGGTTCGCCTACGATTACGAAAGCAATATCGGGGTGCTGCTGAAGCCGAACGGCAGCTTCTACGACCGTTTCGAGTCCTTGGGTCAGGGCAATGTTGCCGGAGTACATAATGACAAACTTGCCGTCTAGTCCGTGGGCTTTCCGGAACGCATTTTCATCTTTATCTAGAGGACGAATGAATTGAGTATCGACCCAGTTTGGGATGCAAGCAATTTTCTGCGCCGGAACACCTTTGTTCACCAAATTATCGACGAAGCCATCAGCAATCACACTAATCGTATGCGCCGTTCGGTAGGAAAATTTTTCTAGTCCTTCTAAGACGCGGATCATCGTCTTATTCCGAAGCAGGCCCACATGAACCGCCGCTTCGGGTAAAATGTCTTGGACATTAAGAACAATAGGACAGTTATAAACCATACTCAAGAGCGCGGCGGGAAGGCAGACAGGGAGAGGCGGCACGGTGAGTAAGATGACATCAGGACGCCACCCTCGCAGGGCTTGAAAAAAACTTGAAACAACAAAACTCCCGTCTAGCAGGAGTCGATCGAGGAGACTTGGCTTGGGTTTGACCCAGATAAAACTGCGTTGGATTAAGACTCCATTTCGCGTTTCAGTACAATAAAATTTATCTCGGTATCCTTCGTAAATCTGACGTTGAGGATAGTTTGGCATCCCCGTAACCACACGGACTTCATGCCCTAGGCGGACTAACCCCTCTGCCAGCTCGGTCATCAGTGGGGCAATCCCGATGGGTTCTGGATAGTAATTGTAAGAGTAGATTAAAACTCGCATAAAGTGGGCGTCTGCGACGGTCTCCTAAAAATCTCTTTCCAGTTTAGGCAGGCGATTTTTAGACGGTCCTCTGTGCATCCACTCATGTTAATTCATGTGGTCTAAGAGAGGATTTAGGATGTCGGCGATCGTACTGGAAAGTTCAACGTCTTTACAGTCCTATTAGGTTCGATCGATCGCTTACTGCAATAGAATAGGGTGAATAATGCTTAGCGATCGTTCATGATTCCTACCCTTCGGACCTATTTTTTGCTCACCCTAGTGGGATTGCTCGCCACAACGATCGCGGCACTATGGCGAGGTGAAAATGCCGTAGGGTGGGCCATTGGACTAATGCTGCTGCTAGATCTAGGTATCCTCGTCGTGGCATTAATAGATGCCTGGGCTGGACGCAACGGGCGCGTGACCGTCGAACGCCAAACGCTCGGTCGCCTGTCCATTGGGCGCGATAATGCTGTGACGCTCGTGGTTCAGGCCGGAGCGCGATCGGCAGACCTCCAGATTCGGGATGCCTACCCTCTAGAGCATTTCACCGTGTCCACTGAGACGCTCACCAGCACCCTCGCCCCCCACGAGTCTAAATCGCTCACTTATACCGTCAAGCCCACCCTGCGAGGCACCTATCCCTGGGGCAAAATGCAGGTTCGGCAGCGCAGTCCGTGGGGCTTGGTATGGATGGATTGGAAAACGGGTATCACCGAAAATGTTGATGTTTTTCCCGATCTCATTGCGCTTCGATCGCTGACCATCAAGCTCACGTTACAGTCCGCCGGGTCCATCAAACAATCGCGCAAATTTGGCATTGGAACCGAGTTTGCAGAATTGCGGGAGTACAACGCAGGCGACGACCCACGGCTCATGGATTGGAAAGCCACAGCTCGGCGCAGTCGGCCTCTCGTGCGAGTTCTGGAGCCTGAACAGGAGCAAACGCTGATTATCTTGCTCGATCGCGGACGACTCATGACGGCAGGCGTCGAAGGGTTGCAGCGCTTTGACTGGGGATTAAATGCAGCGTTGGCGTTAGCGATGACCGGGATTAAACGCGGCGATCGAGTTGGAATTGGCGTATTCGATCGCACCATTCACACTTGGATTCCACCGCAGCGTGGCGATCGGCATTTCACCACTTTATTAGAGAAGCTTACGCCCATTCAACCTGACCTAACTGAACCCGATTACATGAGCGCTGTTAGCAACATTCTCAGTCAACAAACTCGGCGCGCGTTGGTGGTGATGATTACGGATCTCGTAGACACTACAGCCTCTTCTGAACTGTTAGCATCTCTAGCCAAACTCACCCCGCGATATCTTCCGTTTTGTGTCACGCTGCGGGATCCTGAAATCGATCGAATCGCCCATGACATTCCTGATCCTAACGGCGATCGGGTTGCAGATGCCTATACGCGATCGGTGGCATTGGACTTGCTTGCACAACGACAGGTTGCCTTTGCCGAACTCACGCGAAAGGGAGTTCTAGTGCTGGATGCGCCTGCAAATCAGATTTCGGATCAGTTAGTCGATCGGTATTTGACCTTGAAGTTACGCAATCAGCTATAAGGAACCGATGAATCTGCTTCGCTGCCGTGCCATGTCATAATAAGTAGCGATTTAAGTGCCAACGTTTATATAGGGCAAAGGCAATTTACGGTTATGGTGCAAGCAATCGAGACCCCCACAAAGACCTCCAAAAAAGGGAATCCCAACGTCAAGAGACACATTGACCTGTCACAACTCGCTGAGGGCGATTTTACCTTTGACTTGGGGTTTCCCATTCCAGACCCAGAGGATGAGAGTCTCAGCAACCATGATTTTCAGGAGCAGGTCCAGGTTGCGTGGCAAGTCTGCGATCGATTTGATCTTCAAACTGAGATTTGGCGGGGGCGGATTGTGCGATCGGTGCGCGATCGTGAACGAAAGCTGGCTGAAGGGGACGGCGGCAAAACTCGAAGTATTGGGTTTCTCAACTGGATTAAGGACCGTGAACTGACGAAAAGCACGGCCTACAATCTGATAAGCCTAGCGGACAGCGCCGATCAAATGATCGACGATGGTTACATTGAACCGGAAGATGTTAATCAATTCTCAAAACGAGCCTTCATCCAAACCGCACAGTCCTCGCCTGAAGTGCAGCAAGTGATTGCGGATTCAGCGAAACAAGGCAACAAGATCACACGAAGAGAAGTGAAGCAGCTTTCCGACGAATGGACGGCCATGACCTCCGATTTATTGCCGGACGAACTCAAGGCTAAAGCTGCCGATCAGACCATTCCACCGCGCTACATTGCACCTCTCGTCAAACAAATGGAGCGTCTCCCCGACGTTCACCAAGAGGCCATTCGCGAGGCCGTTGCCGAAAATCCAGATTTGGACACCCTTAAACAAGTCACCGCAGAAGCGAAGTATTTGGCGCGATATTTGGAAGGCGCAAACCAAGTGCAAGTCCTCAGCGAATCCAATGTTGATCTTGAACTTGCCCTAGAAGAAGCCCTGCGAGTGGGAGTGCTTAATTCTGCGGCGGAAATGGTCAGTCAAGCCGCCATTTTAGAAACAGCCATAGCTCGTCTCCATGGCACCTGGCGTAAGATGAATCAGCTTTCCGAACGGCTCTATGTCGATACCGGAGCCAGCACACCGCACTTGCGCGGACTCCTCAGCCATCTCGATCGGCTTTGCGCTGAAACCATTGAAATCACGATCGGCGATCCGAGTAATGACGGCTATTCTCGAACCATTCGCCTCACCATTGAAGATCTGTCCACCGAGGATGCCCAGTTTGCTGAAGTCCCCTCGAAAGCCGCCGCCTCGTCAGCCAGTCAGAAAGACGACCCGCAGGAGAAAGAGGATTTGGGGGACTGGTAGGGTCAGGATTAGTCGGAACAGGTTTATTCTTCGATCGGATTGGGCAATCTTGAGTCATTAACCTGATACGAGATCACCATGAAAACGCCTCGGATTGAATGGATAGATGTGTTACGCGGTGTGGGTATTACGCTGGTCGTGATTGGCCATTGTTTTGTTGGGTTGACCAATGTCATAATCTATTCCTTTCATATGCCCCTCTTTTTTGCCCTAGGCGGGTTATTGTATCGTCCTTCCACGGACTACAGGGCTTTTTTAGTCCATAAAGCGCAGCATTTGATGATTCCCTACGTGACATTTCTGGTCATTTTTTATGGCAAAGTCGTGATTGATTCTATTCAATATGCGATGACTCATCATAGTTTGGCGAGTCTAAAGGGCGTAGCGATCGTAGTGTTTAAAGGCTTGTATGGAGGGCAACTCTTAGGCGGTGGAGCGTCAGCGTTTTGGTTTGTAACCTGCTTTTTCGTGACGCAGCAAATCTTTAATTATCTATTTACTCGATTCGATCGAAAACAGCTTGGATTGACTTTAGTCGGGTCATTTGTCCTCAGTTATATCAATCAGTATTACTTTCGAGCTTGGGCCTTTCCCGGTGCTGTCAATGTTGCATTAGGGGCGTTGCCTTACTTTGGACTAGGCGTGTTTTTGAAGGGGCGAACGTTTTCTCGATCGGTCTATGTCGGTGCAGGCTTAGTCAGTTTGATGGGTCTTGGGTTGATGATGAATGGGACGCTCTCAAAATATGACATGGAATATGCAAACTATGGCATTCCAGGATTGAGTTTTGGGCTAGCAACGGCGACGATCGTGGTTCTCATGGGGCTGTCTCAATGGCTGGCCCAATTCGATCGGATTAAAAACCCATTAACCTATGTGGGATCGGCGTCAATGGTGATTTTGTATGTGCATCAGTATGTGCAGATGCAAGTCAAAGTCAAGGTCGGCGAAGATGCTAATGGGTTGCGATTGGCGGCAAGTTTACTCGTCTCATTGATTGTGTATCAAATAATCATTCAATTTCCAATCACGCGGGCATTCTGTCTGGGTTCAGCTAAGGACTTACAGCGCTTCTTGCCCCAACGATCGAAGACTCCTGCTATTTAGTTTGCGGCTTAAAGGATCCGGCATCCCCGTTGGGTTTGGGGCACG
>JAYUJY010000097.1:0-5899 GCA_043764895.1 Synechococcales cyanobacterium
TCCACCTTGAGGAAACAGGGGGCTAATGTGTTGGATGCTCTGGTTCAATTATTTATGGGCGATCCGATCTCTCCTCTTCCACTGCCTGAGTAGTTACAATCTAAAACTCAAACATTCAGCATTCTAAATTCAGCATTCTAAATTCTCAAAGCCAACCCCAACCCCCATCGCTTCAACGAAGGACCCTCCTTCGGAAACCACTCCTCCGTCCAATCCGCCCAAGGCGGCAACTCCTCCGTCATCACATACACCGTCCCCGCCGACACCGCATATCGTCCCCGCGAAAGCCGCTTCGGTTGCCCTGACTTCTGCCCCTCATGGTCCCCAAAACGATACCGAAACGCCTGAGGTCGCTCCGTCAACATCGTCACCTTCTCGGACCAAAGCTGGGGCGATCGTTCAGACAGCCGATTAGAACCCCAAACCGCAGGCGTAATCAACGCAAACTGACTTCCTACAGGCTCCGCCAACAACTTCGTCAACAGATCCCCAATGGGGTCACACCGCACCTCCACCATATGACCCTCCCCACCAAACCGATACCAACCAGGTTCGATCGCTTCCGACGCCAAATACACCAGACAAGTCCCCGGCTCCATCTGCATCGCATTCTCCAAAAACAAACTGCCACCCTCCAAATCCGTAGTCACCCGTCGCTGGTCGTCCTGAAGCTTCGGATGCAAATGTGGCAGCGGCTTCCAAGGCTCTTTTTTAACCGTTGGCATTCCCTTATTTTGCAGCTTTTCCCAATCCCCGATCGCAATCCAAGTCCCCTTCTGAAACTTATCATTCGTCGGAAGTTGCCAGGGATGCTCAGACTTAGGATGATGAACCGCCCAAGCGCCCTTCTCCCAACTCATCGATCGCCATATCGCTTCATAATCTGGATTCTCCGTTCCATCTGACTTCTTCTTTTCATCCGGATTTTTCTCATCCCAAAGCGTACAATTTTCCCGCCATTGCATCACTTCCGTAACCTTCTCCTCCTTCACCAAACAATTAAAGGGTGCAGGCACATAAAAATTTTGCGGTTCATCACAAGTCGCCCAAAACGGACCTGCAATACAAAACTCACGCCCCTTCGTCGGATCGCTCCAGCCCTTCGCCGCCGCAAACATCCCCGAAACCGTCGCCGAACTCGGTGGAAAACTCATCCCCGATCGACCCACCAAGTTCTCCGGCGACAAAAACCGTCCCGCACTGCCATATAACAATCCCAGCGGTTCAATCTGAATTAAGAATTTGAACATAAGTAAAACCCCACCTTCGCTAAATTAATCACCCATTCATTGATCGCCAAATTGATATTTTTAGATCCCTTCGGTTCATAATCCGATCGATTTCCTAAAATTCCAGCCTTCGTAACCTTGTACTTATTCTTGACATTCCAGTAATTTGCCTCTGACATGAACTCATCCCATTCCGGAAAATACACTCGCATTAACGCGATCACAACCTCCGTCGATTCCTTTCGCGTTGCCCCAAACGCATGACGGGACTCCAGCACCGCCACATCATTATAAAAATGTGTCCAGTTAGCATTTCCTAAAGCATTCACAACCCCATTGCGATCGCGATACTTCTTAAATAATCCCTCTTCCAAAATCCGCCAAGGACAAACCCACTCCAAATGATTCCCCCCCGCAAACAACACCCGAATCGCTACCCGATCCTTACCCGATCTTTTAGCTGCTCCCTCCGCCAGTCGAGTATGTTGAAGCACATCCCGCTGCGGCACCTGCGGCGACGCCCACACAAACCCCACACTCGCCGTAATCTTTTTCTTAGGATCGTCCCAACCCTTTTCCCACACTTGAGATTTAAAACCCGAAAGCCATTGCAGACAGGTCTTTGGTGCAAGGCGATCGTCTGTGCGATACATCACCCCCAAAAAATCATCCCCTCCCGCATAGATAATTCGACCATGAGACAATTCCTCATGGTTCTCATTAGCTTTAAAGATCTTCCCCCAATCTCGCATCCCTTTACTAAAAGCCTGAGTGCATTTCCCTTCCGATTCACTAGACTGTTTTCCCACCCATTTCAAATATTCACTCGCTCCATCCCCGTCTCCCATAAACCACCCTGTCCATTCTGTTCCATCTTTCCGGTTCAGATCACGGAAGGACGAAACTTCCAGATCCTTTGCAATAGATGATTTGAGTTGACTCACCGTCTCAACTTTAAAATCATCTCTAACCACCTTTTGTAGTTCATCTAATTGAGGTGATATCTTGTCATAATCTTCACGACTGTGAGTCCGTCGATCTTTAAGGGATTCAATAATCGCTTGATGTGTAATGAGGCGTTTGAGTAATTCAGGAATACTCAGTTCCTCTTTAGGATCGATAAACGCTGCTCCATACTCCCGGATTCTTTCATCACTTATCCCAGTAAGTCCTGCCCACCGAGCGAAATGAATACCTAATTGATACCTCAGATCATCATAGAAATCCCTGACCAACTCAGAATTCCCCGTCGTCAGCACATTCGCCATATCCGGATAAGCCACCGCATCCGCACCCGAAAGCGTCGAACTTTCACCCTGCCAATTGATCGCCGTCCAAGCCCGCTGACGTTTCGCTTCATTGAGCCGTTGCCGCACCTGAGAAATGCTTTCACCCGGTCCTCCTTCCACATAGAAGAATTCCCAAGTACGTTCACTCCACAGATTCCAGTCGCGATTCCAAGAGTAAGGCACCGAGCTAGAAATATTCTCCTGAACCCATTCCTGACAGCCTTTCACAATCCATTGCCAACTTTTCATCAAAGCATTGCGAATGTTTTCTTCACCAGGCTGTCCCACAATAATAATTTGGTTAGGCAACCCTTGAGTAATATCCGGCAAAGCAGGCGAAATCACCTTGCAGCCTTGCGCTTCAGCCTCTAGACAAACCGATTGAGCAATAAATGACAGCAAATAAGAACTGCCATACAAATCTCGGAGCTTACGGGATTTTTCAATAAACCCTTGCACCGGAGCAAAGGTCACAGCCGTATAAGTTATAGAGTCAGACATAGGCTATTCGGGGATGAGGGGAATCCATGCGTTGATAGAAATACCGTAGCAGAGGGGTGGAAGAGGCTTCTTCCGGGACGATTACAACCGATCGAATTCAAGCCACAGACACTCAAAATCGAAGCAATACGGACGAAAATGACCGATCGCTCGCTTTGATAGGACTTTCCACAACTTACCTCTATCTTTAGAGATAGGCTAAAATTCTTCAGTAAATCTACGGATTTTGTTTACATGAAGTAATATCCCCATCGGCACTCGGCCAGAAAACTCACTTCAAAACGCACCCACCTGATCGCTCAATTACTAGCTGCTTTTTGCTTATTCACCGATCACGAATCGGTCCTCGGAGAATCTTGCTCATTACCAAAAGTGAACGATCGCGGTATCAAAGGCGATCGACTATTAGCCATTCGCGATCGGCATTACAAATTTGGCAACGGTAAAATACAAACCCTTTTCCCCCTTCAAAACTCTTTCTCCTTTCCTTCTTTCTCGTCACATCGGTGTTATATTTTAAATCATCATCCTTATTCTGACTGACTTTTAGAATAAAATGTTCGTAAAACAAAAATGTATCTGTAATATGAAACTTTTGTTTCTCCGTCATTTCTCTGCCATACCTGAGAATTACCTCACCCGCAAAATTCTAAACCCTACATCGTTAATCCGATCGGTTACACGGCAATCTCCATCCCATTTTATTCAGGTAAGGATCGCATCGCCTGCCGATCGACCGTGGCCTCAATACTTTTCTGCACGGGTTCAGGGAGATTTCTAAAAAAATCATATCCCGTCAATTTTTCCACTTCATCAACAGAAGTCAGGTACTCTCTCCAAGGCTTTGACTTCACGCCTTGTTGATTGGGGACTACGATCGCGATCGTTCGACTCATCGCTACGGTGACATCCTTCGGCTGAGTTCCGGGCCGATCGAGCACTAAAACGACTTTCCAAAGAGTAGCGGGAACCACGACATTATTATTCAGCACGGACCGCTCACCATTGGACCCGATGCCACCAAACCCTGAAGACCCGGCAACGACATACAGCTCTTTACCCTGCTTAACTAGACTCCGACAAGCCGCTTCAAATTGGGACCACACAACTCGATTGTTATCCGGTGCTTGAGGAACCATATTGGTCATCAGAAAAGTCGATGAATTATCCAGGTCCGATCGACCTCGGTCTTCTGATGAAACGACATGCCCCTTATCAAATCCACTTTTTGTATAATCAGAGGGACGGACCCGATACCAACCGACGGGTAATGCTGGGTCTAGTCGAAAGTCATCTTGTCGCTTAGCTTCTCCTAGCCAACGGTCATTTAATTGCCAACTGGCCCAATTGGGAATGTTTCGTTCGCGATTATACGACAAAGCGTATTGCGATTTGAGCATGAGATAGTTGCTAGGATTCTGGGTTGAATCGGTTGCAGAACTTGGGTTGCCCATTAAGAGGTGAGCACTTCCATAGTTTAAGTCTGCGCCTTGGGCGACGAAACCGTAGAACGGAATGAACAATGAGACAGATAGATTTAATGCCAGCCAGATTTTGCTCTTATGTTGGATTTTCTGCATACTCGTAGATCCCTAGGTCATGTTGAACTCGATCGATTAATCGCTTAGAGAAATAATACCCTGCGATCACGGCTTAGGGTACAAACTTTATCTTAATTACGAAGGGGTCCAGCTATTTCGTCCACTCTTTAATCATTCCAAGTGAAGGGGCGATCCCATCCAATTCGACATGAACTAAAACCGACACATCTGCTCTTCATCGCCCGATCGGTCGCCTTCTATTGATATTTGTAATCTAGGATTATTTCTCTTCAGCTCACATCCAAACCTAATCTGGAGGATGAAGCTTGAGCTGCTGTAACGCCCCGCGCAGACTAACCAAATTTTCACGGTTTGTTTGTAATAATTCCACCGTGGCTCGTCCGGTCGGGCTAATTCCAATCATGTATAGGGTGTCATCACTCCATCTAAAGTGGTCATCCCATTTCATCTGACGAGGATGGAAAATCTGCACCTTCTGCTCTGTCACCGGGTCGATGGCCTCAATCTTGATGGCTTTGTGGAGATTACATTGAGGACAAGCCAAGGTCAGGTTTTCGGCGATATTGCTCCCACCGCAACTTACTGGAACGTAATGCTCAACGTGAAAACTGTTGGGAGAATACCGCAATTGAGCACGACAAAACTCACAACACCCCTTCGCGCGATCGATCACCTGATTCTTCAGTTCGGTCGATACTCTAACTCGTGACATACTCATTCAAACGGTAGCTATTGACGATCGGCCCAGGGATAATGCAACCTTGAAGCCGTTCTAACGGACACCTGGGCTTTGAATCCCTAAATCATCCATGAGTTTTGGGAGGGACACCTGGCGAAAAGTCGCTAATTTTGCTAATGCCTCAATTCGCTTCACCCCAAAGCCTTCAATCTGATTGCTGAGGTCCAAGAGTTCCCTATAATCGGCTTCAGTCAGGGTTTCGTCGTCACGTTTTTCCAGCAAGACCTCATATCGGTCGTGAACTTGCGCTGGAATTCCCTGGTTGATTTCTAAAAGCAAGTCAGTCTCCGCCGCCGTCAAAACATTCGTTTTTCGCCTTGCTCGCACAAACAATGCACGCTTGACCAAATCATCAAGATCAGGCTCACTTAAGTTATCGACTGCTTTGAGGAGTTCATCGACGCTCATCTTCGTTTACCGAGAGGGTAGGTATCAGATTCCATAGTAGCCCTTTTAAACAACCGATCGATCATCCCTTTCTCCCTTTCTCCCTTCCCCTCCTCTCATTCAAGACCCACACTGCGTCTCACTTTCGAGTCCTCTTCCTCTTCCCTTTCTCTATTCTCATCACATCATTAT
>JAYUJY010000098.1:0-5884 GCA_043764895.1 Synechococcales cyanobacterium
TCCCAAGCCCTCCAGGTCGCCGCTGAATGGCTTTCCCGATCGCTATTCCATTCGTGTTTCACCTTCACCGCTTTCACGATTTCAGGAGGCTTCCGATCGTGCGCATTCCGTTCCACAAACTCCGTCACTGCCTGAGGATAATCCGCAGGTTTCACTAATTCCTGTTCCGTAATCAACTGCTGAATCAACGATCGCGCTGCCTCATACTGCTTCGCTTCCGGCAACTCCTCGGTCCAAGCCAACTGCGATCGCATCACATCCGGCAACGTAGTTCCATCTACTGCCGTAAACCCAACAAAACACCCATTCCGATCGCCATCAAAATCAGTAATCGCAATGTTCTTCGCCGTCCAAGGATTCAAAAAAATAACACCCGCTTTGTCATAAGCCTCGGCATCCTCCCATCGCAACGATCGAATATTATTGATTGCGATCGCCGCCGCACCGACATTGGGAAAGGGCGATCGATAATAGGCCACGATCGCCCCTTGCGGTAAATCCCGATTCGTAATCTCCCAAGGCTTCAAACTGCCATGGTTCTGCGCCGTCGCACTGGGCACTTCAATCCCACGAATCGCCAAATCCTTCCGTTCCCCTTTCAAGAACCGTTCCAACTCACTATTCACCCGTTTAAATCCCGCCAACATCCCATGGGGATCTGCGATCGCTAACTCCTTCAACCAATCCTTCGGCACCTGCCCCGGCACGTCATCTTCAACCTCCTCCTGATCGACCTTCTTCTGCGCGTAATACTGCATCAACGCCACCGGGTCAGCCGCGATCGCCGCTAGTTTCTCCGCCTTCTCCTTCATCCTCGGATTAAATTCATGTAAGGTCGATTCTGGAATACAGCCTTTCACCTGCGGACCGACCGATTGAAACCCATACTGAGCATCGGCCTTCCGATTAATCCAAAACGACTCCACTTCATGAATTCCCGCCCGAGAAAATCGACCATCATTGCCTTTGATATCACTCCGAGAGACGATAGCCTCCACCCCCAAATCCTCACACCATTTACTGTAAGTCAGTGTCCCTTTTGCCATCCCTGGAAAATCGGGAGATGCTGCTCTAAACTGCGTCACCAACGTCAATGGATTCAATCCCTCATCTTCGGTTGTCATGAGCGATCGCATCACTGCTTCCGACACCAACATCGTGCCATCGCCCATCTTCTGAACCAATCGATCGTCCAGTCCCAAAAAATCTGTATTCAGTCCTGCCTCATCATCTACCAGTAGAATCTTGCACGATGTTCTTACTGTTGAAGCAATGCCATCGGACGCAATCAGACTCCCATAGGCGATCGCATTGTGAGGTGCGTTCTCATCTTGAGCATAAATCGGTTGAATCACCCGATCGCCCTGAATCATCAACTGAGCTGTATCTGGATCTGTAAAATATCCCTTCTTCCCATTGGTAAAGACCAACACTTTCCCATCTTCTTCCAATCGAAGCCGATCGCGCTCCTCCACTCCAGCATAAAATTCCCCGCTAAAAAATGCGGCACCCTCTAGCTCATGCTGCTTCAGCCAAGCCTCCAAGTAGGAATGCTCGACTAATTTTTGTTTGGGTTCCAACTGTAACGTTTCCGGATTGGGCTGCTGAAGCACTTTCCCAGTCTTGATATCAATCTGAGTGATGAGCATAGCGATCGCCAACAGAAGAGCAAGGTAGATGCGCCCTAATCGTCGAGATAACCCTGTTCAGACAGAAAACTAATATCTGCCCCTTCCGCTAATCGATCGGAGACCAAATCAAAGCTAGCCCGCCTCGCTGGACGACGCGATCGGTCTTGCAATCGGGCTTCTTCGATCAAGCATTCCAACCGATCGAGTTCCGCGTCGTAGGGAACCCGGTCAGTCGATCTGGGTCCGCCTCCCGGCATGAAGTAAACCAGTGTAGGTAAAGGTTTCATAGGCTTATTCCTAGAAATAAGGAGTGCGTTCAAGATACAGGGATGTGGAAGACTTAAAGCCCATTATAGAAAAGGGTTCTGGAAATTGGCTAACGACCATTCTTTTTTGCAGCCATCACTTTTAAATAAAAGTGATTTCTAAGCCAGAGCGATCGTGATCACAGAAATTCTTCAAAAAAAGGGATATATCTAAGACCCCCTCTTTTTTACAAGTATGAAGTGCTCAATTTTTTCAGTTCTTTTGTTTCTGGGTCTCTTCTCGATCGCTGCTCCGGTGCGAGCTGACTTTACAGGTGTAGTGGTGTCGGTCGGCGATGGGGACACGTTGACGGTCCAAGGGCCTCAGAAAAATGTGACCGTGCGGCTGGCGTGTATTGATGCGCCAGAGCGAGCACAGGCTCCTTGGGGAGCGGCGGCAACGACCCATCTGAAATCCGTTGTCCCCATTGGCAAGATGCTCACCGTTCGAGAAATCGAAATCGATCGCTATGGGCGAACCGTTGGTGAACTGTTTATAGGTGGGAAATCGATCAATTTGAGCATGGTTCAATCGGGACATGCCGTGGTTTATCACCAGTATCTCAATGCTTGTGCAGGGACAAAACAGCAGTATCTCAATGCCGAGGCGAATGCTAAACAGAATAAGCTAGCTTTCTGGAGTCAGGCTTGTCTCAACCTGCCGTGGGATTTCAGAGCCGGGAGAACGACCTGTGCCACTCCTGTGCAAAAAACTAGAGTTGGCTATGTTCCAGGAACCTGCAAAGCATTAAATGCCCAAGGAATTAGAGGTCCGTTCTACCGGGACCAAGGCGACCCAAACTATACCCCAGCCCGCGATCGTGACCGTGATGGAATCGCCTGCGAATAGACCGAAAACCGATTGTTGGCTCAGGTTGCTAGTATCCCCTAGCCGGAACCAACGATCGCCCTCAATAACTCCCACAGATATGCCAGTAATCGCGATCGGCTTCAATTCCATCAAGCAATGCTGAAAAATGCGCCGGAATCGGTGTAGGACTTCGGCGCAGGCTTAAGGGATTGCGTGTGATGGGACGTTTCGGTCTCCGTGTAATCTTGTTCATGATGCCCAAACAATAAGGTTCGAGCATCAGCGCGATCGCGCAGTGGGGTACCTAATTCGTCTGAAGAGATTGGCTTAATTTCTGGATAGCTTCAGGGGTCAATCCAGTCAATCGGGCGATAAGATCGATCGCCATCCCTTCTCGAAGACAATTTAAAGCAACCTGTTGAACGCCTTCTTGCTTCCAGTCTTGCTGCTTTTGAAGATATTCAGGTGCGAGATTCATGATCAGTTCCTCTTCTTCTTCAGTACGCTTCTTTCTATTTTCTAACACAGTCCGATAGTTGGCTAGCAATTCGCCAACATCTCGTCGTAACGGGTCGTTTATCGGCAGTGCCGCTAGCTCTTTCAGGGCATTTTTTTGGACTCTCCCACGGCTGAGAACCCTGAGCCATAGAGTATCACGAGTTTTGGGGAGATGGTTAAGGACCACCAATCCCGTTCGGTTGGCATCGGGCAATAGATAGACGCCAGGTTCCGCTTCCACGGCTCCAAAGCTATCCCGAATCGGTTGAGATGCGGTCGGAGTCAGAATCCAGAGCTTGGGAAGCCCGTCTTCTGGAATGCTACGCTTCTTCCGTTTCGCCGCCCGCTCCTCGGCTGAAATCCGCAGAAACAGTTTGCTCAGACAGTTCCGAATTTCAGCGACAGGAACTGGGTTACGGAATGGCTCCAGTAAACAGGGTTGCACCGTCAGTCGTCCCAAGAGTCCGAGGGCAAGACGTTGGTCTGAGGCCGATCGGTGAGGTTCGGCGGTGGAATCACCGGGGACAAACCAGACATCAGCGGCACGGGTTTGGGCGGGGAAGGGGAAGTTGACTTTGACGGTACCCAAGGGCGACAGTAAGCCATCAAGGTACGATTTCCCAAAGTCGTCATGAATAAATTTTGAAGTTTTTGCGTTTTTTACCATTGGAAAATCTGAGTAAGAGTGTAGAACAAAGGACGATCGCATGAATAGTTGTATTGTACTACTGATGCGATCGTGCGCTTAATTCCAATGGATCGCACTCGATCGTCCATCATCCACAAACTCAGTCGGGATGACCTCTAGAGCAGTCCCCCAAGACAACCAAGCAGACCTATCGCTTCCATTCACGGTCGATTGAATCAAGTCTCGAATCCGATCGACTTGGCTCAAACATCGTTCCAGCGTATCGAGCAACTCAATTTGTTGACTGAGTTTCAGCCGACTCCCTAACAAATCACGGGCGTTTAATTTGGCGGGCGATCGCATTGGAATGACGCGGATATATGCCTCCACTGCTGGAACGAATTCATCATCACCCCGTCGGTAATGCGTTTGGATTCGTTCTAAATGCGACCGGGCGATCGTTACGACATCAGCAGAAAGACGACCGGAGAGCGACCGGAACTGACCTGATTCAGGATGGAAGCGGATTAACGAGAAAGGTTCCATCCGTTTCCACTGCTGCTGAATGTCTTCAATCTCGTCTTGAATCGCACTTCCATTAGCGAGCGAACTGTAATCCAGAGATTTAGAATCAGCGATCGCTACGGCTTGATAGCCTTTGATTCGTTTCTGTTTCACTAATGAATTCAATTTGTGTGTTGCAGCATTGACATTACCAATCGCGTGAAGCTTGGATTGAGCCGTGTGACCGACTCTGCCATACTCCACTACCAGATTGCCATTCTCCAAAACCCACGCTGACCAGAACTTGTTATGGTTCTCTGTCACGTCTACACAAATCAAATGGGATTGGGCGATTGCCTGTTCTACATCCATGGTGACTTCTCCATTAGAATTTTGAGAGTTTAAAAAATTGGGAGAAGTTGGGTCTTCTCCCGGTCTTGAATTAGTCGGCGAAATTGACGAGACGATCGCCCAGTTGAATACCGGGTTCCGATCGGGCGGTTGATTCGCGAACAAAGCTAGCGTTTCCAGAACTGGCCCATTCGCGTAACGCTAGCAATCGTTGATTATTACGGCGGAATTGGGGTTCCTTTAAATTGATTTCTGCTAGCAGGATGTCCAGCGTTGTCAGTCCTGGTTGTCCCGCTGCATAAGCTGCAACGGCTGTTTCATGTACGACCTTGCGAATCTCATCACCCGTGAAATCTGGCGTTTGCTCGGCTAAGGTGTCTAACCAGGATTGAGTCATTTCAGGGTCGATCGCTTCAAGTAATCGATACCGCTGCATCTGCACTTGGAAGATGCCTCGACGGGCTGGAATGTCCGGTAGGTCTACTAAGAAGCATTTCGCAAACCGTCTAAGGAATTCAGGTTTGAGTTTCCACGGTTCATTGGCCGTTGCGGCAACGAAGACAGGTGAGTTATGTTCCTGAAACCATTGCAGCAAATAGCCGAGAATCCGATTGGACGTACCGCCATCACTTTCACTCGAACCCAACATCTTGTCGATTTCGTCAATCATTAGAATGCTAGGGGCGATCGCTTCAGCCGCTTGGATGACGGCTCTAAGATTCGCTTCGGAGGCACCGAGTTCTTTCTGCATCAGTTTGGACAGATCCAGAACGACGATCGGTAAACCCCAGAGTTTGGCGAGGCATTTAACACCGAGAGTTTTCCCGGTGCCGCCTTCGCCTGCAAAAAGCATTCCTTTAGGGAAAGGGATGTTCCAGTCGTCCTGGGCCTGCGGTTCAAGCAGACAAGCCATACGGGTAGACCAATCGGTGAAGATGGGCATTCCTTGGACTTCTACGTCAGGGGCTTGAGCATATTCAATGCCTTGGGTGGCGTAGCGTTGTTGTTTGATGTGGTTGATGGCGTCGATCGATCGGTCATCCAGGGTGCGATCGGTGATAAGCTGACCCTCATCTAGAATGCATAAAATCGGATATTATAGAGACTATAATTCATTGTCTAGAAAGCAATGCCAGTTCCTCAGTTTCTAAATCCG